>PKYX01000275.1:13348-61167 GCA_003132825.1 Acidobacteriaceae bacterium | reverse complement strand
TCACCGACGCGCTCGACATGGCCGGCCTCACCCGTCTCTACGCCTCCAATATCGGCCGCGCCGCCGTCGATGCCTTCAAAGCTGGCAACGACGTCCTGCTCATTCCAGCCGACCTGGACGCTTCCTATAAGGCCTTGCTCGAAGCCGTCCAGAGCGGCGAAATCCCCCGGGAACGCCTCGACGCCTCTGTCCTTAAGATATTGAAAGCAAAAGCATCCCTCGGTCTCGAGAAGAATCGTCGGGTGGACATCGACAAGGTCTCCACTGTGGTCGGCCGGCCGGAAAACCTGGCTCTTGGCCAGCAAGTCGCGGCCGAGGCCCTTACCCTGGTGCGCGACAACGGCAAGATTTTACCGCTGAAACAATCGGGAACTGTTGCGAGTGGGCTTCCGTATCAGAAGCTAGAGGAAGTGCATAATCGGATCGTAGCTGTAATTTTTTCGGACGACGTGCGCACGGCAACCGGGCGCGAATTCGAGCTTCAGTTGAAAGACCGTGTGCCCGATGCCAATGTCATCTATGTCGATCCGCGAATCGCCAGCGCCGAGTCGAATGCAATCCTCAGGGCTGTCGAGGAGGCAGGAGCCGTGGTCGCCGCGGCGTACTCGGTTCCGACCGCAGGGAAAGCCGTCGCGGGAGCCAACGGTCCAGTCAATTCGGTTTCACTGGCCGGAGCTAGCGCGGACTTGATGCAGCAAATACTCGCCCATGACGCCGAGAAAACCATCGTCCTGGCCATGGGGAACCCCTACCTGGCGCAAGACTTCCCGGCGATTGAGGATTATGTTTGTAGCTTCTCGAATGCGGCGGTTTCAGAAGTCAGCGTGGTGAAAGCTCTGTTCGGAGAAATCGCGATTCATGGTCATTTGCCGGTAAGCATTCCAGGCGTTGCCGAGCGCGGCGCCGGAATCGAAGTTCCCGCAGTTCTGGCTTCAAAAGGTGGCCTCCATGCGAATCACTAGACCTCCCGCCGCTGGCTGGTTAGCCAGCCGATCGCGGATCCCATGGACCCTGGTTCTGCTTCTGTTGTCAGGGCTGCCCGCCTGCAGCATCAGCGTGAAAAAGGACGATGGCGGCCAGGACAAGAAAGTCGACATCAACACTCCATTCGGCGGCATTCACGTCGACAAGAGCGCCGACGCCCGCGATACCGGCATTCCCGTTTATCCCGGGGCTCGTGTCCGAGAGAAGGCTGGCTCGGGCGAAGACAAAAGCGCCAATGTCGACATTTCAGGCATGGGCTATGGCCTGAAAGTGGTGGCCGTCGACTACGAGTCCGGCGCTACCCCTACGGCCCTCATCGCCTACTATAAAACGGCGCTCAAGAAGTACGGCGATGTCCTCGAATGCCACACCAGCGATGTGAACTATGAGCGAGACTCGAAGAGCATGTCGAACGAGCTCTCCTGCGGCCCCGACACTGGCAGCAATATCGAACTCAAAGCGGGCACCCGCGACAATCAGCGCATCGTGGCCATCAAGCCCGCAGACCAGGGTTCGGAGTTTACCTTGGTGTACGTCGAAACCCACGGGAAGGACACGATTTGAGAGCGCTCGGCGCTGGTCTCCCCGTTCTTGCCTCACTCGCCCGCCCTGCGGTACCTTGAAACTCCGTGGAACATCCCTGCTATCGATGCAAAACCGAGGTCGAGGACGGCGTTGCCTTCTGTCCGCAATGCAGCGCGCCGCAGATTCGTGTGGGCGGCGGAGCAACCACCGAGGGAATCGCGGTTTCGGAAGCCACGCTCAGCGAGCCGTCTTCGACCAGTTCCCTCCTTCCCGCCGCACCCATCCATTGGCCCCAGGCATTCTCCTCCGCCGCCCGCGCCGGAGTCATTGCCGCCATGCTGATGATCATTCCGCTGGGCGCCTCGGTCGGCCTGGGTATGCTGGCGGCGGGATTTCTTTCGGTCCTGTTTTACCGACGCCGCGTCCCCAATGCGAATCCGGCGCCGGGCATGGGGGCTCGCCTGGGCGCGGTCAGCGGAGCGCTCGGTTTCGTCTTTTTTGGCCTTCTGACAGCACTTTTTCGTGCCGGCAGTGAGTTTCGCTCCGCGCTCGGCCAGGCCGTCGAGCAAGCCGCGGCGCGAAACTCCGATCCCCAGGCACAGCAAGTGTTCCAGTATTTGAAGACTCCACAGGGCCTGGACCTGGTCTTGATCATGGGTCTGATCATGATGTTGATCGTCTTTCTGATGGTCTCGAGCCTAGGCGGAGCCATTGGCGCGGCCATGTTGCGCCGCAAGGACCGGCTGTAAGGCGGTGCGGCTCGCTCCGCCCCAGGCACCGGCATCCCGGAAGGCGGGGAAGTCGTTGCCCGTCGACCTGGGGCGCGGAGCGGGCTGTCGGCGCTCGCCTACCGGCCTGATTCGGGGGCACTTAGGCGATCGAGCGTGCGATTCCGTCTTGCTCCAGACGGCTTCGCCCGCGTATGATGCAGCGTCCATGCCTCCGAAATCATCCCCCCGATCCCCCGGCTTGCACGAAAAGGCTCAACTGATGTCTGAGTCAGAGATCGAGCGCACCCTGGTGCGCCTGGCTCACGAAATCATGGAAAAGAACAACGGCGCCAACGACCTAGGCCTGGTTGGCATCCGGCGGCGCGGCGTTCCTCTGGCAGAGCGCCTGTCGCAACTCATTCAACGGATCGAGAAGAGCCCGGTCCCTGTGGGCACGCTCGATATCACACTCTATCGCGATGACCTTTCGACCCTAGGTCCGAAGCCGGTCGTACAAAAGACAGAAATTGGATTTCCTGTGACCGGCAAGAACGTCATTCTCGTCGATGATGTGCTCTATACCGGCCGCACGGTGCGCGCCGGCATGGATGCGCTGTTCCGCCAGGGACGCCCCCGAAAGGTTCAGTTATGTGTGCTGATCGATCGCGGCCACCGCGAGTTGCCGANNCGCAAAGTGCAAACCACGGACCAGGAGATCATTAAAGTGCAGTTGCGCGAGGTCGATGACGTGGACAAAGTGCTGCTGCTAGAGAAACGAACCTAGGGGGCGGTCGAGTCCAGAGGGCTTTTGGGGCCTTGCCCCGGACCATGAGTACAAGCCAAAACCAGTCTCGAACCCGGGCGAAGGCGGCGCACGGTTCTCTGCTTGGCATCGAACATTATGAGCCGGCGGAAATCCTCGAATTGCTCAAACTGGCCCGCCGCATGAACCCGCTCAAGCCGCGCCTGTTACTGCGGGGCAAACGCGTGCTCCTTCTTTTCTACGAAGCCTCCACGCGGACGCGCAGTTCTTTTGAGGTTGCCGCCAAGTCGATGGGCGCCATGACTACGCTGGTTCTCTCGAGCGGATCGAGCATCGAGAAGGGCGNNTTCCAGCATCGAGAAGGGCGAGTCGCTGCTCGACACGGCCTATACCCTCCGAGCCGTGGGCGCCGACGTCATCGTGATTCGCCATCCCCGTGCCGGCGCACCTCACCTGATGGCTTCGCACCTGGATATTCCGGTCATCAATGCTGGCGACGGCATGCACGAACATCCCTCGCAAGCTCTGCTCGATACCTATACCATCCTACGTCACAAGAAAACCCTCAAGGGATTGCAGGTCGCAATCGTCGGCGACATCTATCACAGCCGGGTGGCGCGCTCCGCGATTCACCTGCTCACCAAGTTCGGAGCAAGGATCACGCTTTGCGGACCCCCGGAATTTCTCCCGGAGCTGGCCACGAGCCTTGCGCCCGGCCTGCACATCAGCCGGACGGTGGAGGAATCGGTTCATGGCGCGGATGTCGTCATGGTCTTGCGAGTCCAGAAGGAACGGTTGGCGGGTCAGAAAATCGGTGTGCAGGACTATGTCGCGCGCTACCAGATGACGATGGCCCGGCTGAAGCTGGCGAAGACGGATGCGCTCCTGATGCATCCCGGACCCATCATCCGAGGTCTGGAGCTTACTTGGGAAGTGGCCGATTGCCCGCAATCCGCGATCGTCGAAGAGGTGCGCAACGGCGTGCCGGTGCGCATGGCGATCCTGGCCAAGGCCTTGGGGAGGGCGCGTTGAGACGATCGCTGGCTGTCCCGCGGATGGGCACCGATCGCAGCCCATCGAAAGCTGCGGGCCGCACGCGGAAAATCGTCGGCGACGTTTCGAGCGTAGATCACGAACCGGGACAGCGGTTTCTGCAATCGGTGACTCGGCGGAACAGAAGTCCAGAGGCCGGCCGTTCGCAATGAATCAGAACCAGCGAAGCTCGAGCAGTCTGCTGATTCGGGGGGGCCATGTCATCGATCCCGCGTCCCGGATCGATGCGCCCATGGACGTCCTGCTGCGCGACGGACGGGTGGCCGAACTTGCACCTCCGAATAAGATCCGAGGAAGCACGGCGGAGAATTTCGACGCGCGCGGGCTGATCGTTGCACCCGGCTTCATCGATCTCCACGTTCACTTGCGCGAGCCCGGTCAGGGCTACAAGGAAACCATTGCCACGGGCACGGCGGCCGCGGCGGCCGGCGGTTTCACCTCCGTCTGCGCGATGCCGAACACGCAGCCCGTGGTGGATTCACCGGAATGGGTTACATGGATGCAACAGCCCCAGCATGGAGCCGTGGTCAATGTCTTCCCCATCGGCGCCGCCACCAAGGCGAGCAAAGGTGCCGCTCTTACCGACTTTCGCGCGCTACAGCGGGCGGGCGCGGTGGCCGTGACCGATGACGGCAAGCCCATCCTCAACGACGGCATCATGCGGGAGACCCTGCGGCTGGCGGCCGAAATAAGTTTTCCGGTCATCCAGCACGCCGAAGATACGCGCGAGACCGAAGGCTGCTCGATGAATGAAGGTCCCACGTCGTTCCGCCTGGGGCTGCGCGGGATGAAGGCGTCGGCGGAGGCCTCGATTGTCGAGCGCGACATGCTGCTGGCCCAGCAGTTCACCGGAGCGCGTCTGCATGTGGCGCATCTTTCGACGGCCGATGCGCTCAAGGCGGTGCGCCGGGGCAAGCGCGGCAAGATGCGCATCACCTGCGAAGTCACCCCGCACCACTTTGCGCTGACCGATGTCGATATAGGGGAGTACGACACCAACTGCAAGATGAATCCGCCGCTGCGATCGGCCTCGGACCGCGAAGCGCTTCTCGTCGCCCTGGCGGATGGCACCGTGGATGCCATCGCCACCGACCATGCTCCCCATGCCATGCACGAGAAATGCATCGAGTTTGAGCGGGCCGCTTTCGGCATCACAGGCCTTGAGACTGCGCTCGGCTTGGCGGTGACACGGCTGCATCGCGAGCAGGGGATTCCGCTGGCGCGGATCGTCGAGCTCTTTACCGCCGGCCCAGCGCGGGTGGTGGACCTGCGCGGACGGGGAACCCTCGCTCGCGGCAGCTTCGCCGACCTCACCATTTTCGATCCCAAGAAGCGCTGGACGTTTTCCGCGGCCAAGTCCCACTCCAAGTCGCGCAACACCCCCTTCGACGGCTGGCAGCTCACGGGAAAAGCCGTGGCCACCATCGTGGGAGGGCGCATCGTCTACCGGGCCGATTAGCTTTCGCCACCGACCGCGAGATCGACCAACTCGCGCAGCGTGGAGACTTCGAGGTCGGCCTGGGCGGAGCCGGCCTTCACGGCGCCGACGCCAGCCCGGCGGGAGGGGCGATTGACCCACACGGTCGCTAGGCCGAGCGATTGGGCTGGGGTAACGTCGTGGTAAACGCTTTGGCCGATGTGAAGCCATTGCTCGGGCGCGACCCCGATTCTTTCCTCGGCTAATTTGAAGATGGCGAGCGATGGCTTGTAGGCGCGCGCCTGTTGCGCCGTGATGACGTGATCGAACTCGAGGCCGAGTTTCGGTGCGGTCGAGGCGAACAGGTCATCATCCACGTTGGACAGGATGCCGAGCGAATAGCGTCGCTCGAGCCGGCGAAGCGCGGGGACCGTATCCCCAAAGGCTTGCCAATGACCGAGCGATTCGGGCAATGAATTGACCTCTTCCTCGGTGGGCGTGAAGCGAAGACAGTTCCCCAGGCGGCGCACGACCGACCGCAGAACTTCGCGATACGGGCGAAACGGACCCTCCTCGGCCTCGGCTTCCAGTTCGCCGTAAAGTTCGAGGAGCGCGGGATCGGCGATGATCTTACTGTGTCGAGCAAGGATGGGACGCAATGCAGAGAAGATGCCGGTTTCCCAGTCGATGAGTGTTCCATAGCAATCGAAGGTGAGGACCTGGAAGCGAGCGAAATCAAGCATGGGAGCCTTCCGCGGTCAGCTCTCAGCTTCGGCGGGCAACTGCCCACCGAGCAGAGCATCGCGGCTAGGACGGAGGGCCGAGCCCCGGGAACAGCTTATTTCAGTTCGAGCGGTTGCTCAAGCTTGAAGCTGGGAACGGACTCCGCGGGAAGAACGATTTCCTTGTTGCCGGTGAAAGTGCCTCCCGCGGCGCCTGCGCCTACGCCCGCGAAAGCGCCGATGGCTGCGCCTCTGCCCCCTCCGGCGAGAACCCCGATGAGAGCGCCGAAACCAGCACCGCCTCCGGCCAGCGCTCCCGTGCGCTTGCCTTTTCCCTTGATGGCACGAACCAGGGAAACAGTTTTGATCGGTTGATTGACCAGGTTGATGCTCAGCGATGTGAGCCTGAGTTGCAAGCGCGCACCTCCGGCGATGTGGCCGAGCGCCTTCGCGTCGACCACCGTTCCGGAAGCGGTTGTGCCTTGGGGAATGGCGGCCTGCCCATTGACTGCCACGGCGCGCGCCCAAATAGCGGAGAACGACTGACCAGGCTGGCTGATCTTCGAGCCCACAGTTTGTCCGAGTCGCGCCGTCAGTTCGGTACCGGCGGGAACGACCAGCGGCGTCACCGGCGGAGGCAGCATCTTCGTCGAGCCTGCGGAGTCGGGTGGATTGGTGGCGCCCGAGGAGCTTGTGTCGCCCGAGCCATTCGCACCTGTGGCTTGCTGCTGCAACTGGGAAGGGCGAAAGACCGGCAGAGACTCAAAAACAGCGCTAGCCAGCGCACTCGCATCGCTTCCTCCTCACTAGGATTGACGTACACCGAGTAAGGCGGGCGAACGAACTTTCAAAAGCGAGTTGGGGGAACAGAAGTAACCTTGCCCGCGGTCCCCCTAAATCTTTTCGGGAGCCCCGGCGACGGTAACGGAAGTGGGTTCTTGCCCTTTCCCGGGAAGATCGAAACCCGGCAATGACGGCGTGACCCCGGCGGAATCAGTCTCTTCAGAATCCTGAAACGCAGTTTTTCCTGCTCCGCTCTCGGCTTCCCTCCTGGAGTCGTCCCGCTTGGCGTCACCCTTTTTGTCGAGCAGCTTTGCCGCATCGAGGAGGGGACGGCCGAGCGAGGCGTTGTAGCTGGTCCAGGCGCCTTCGGAACCAGCTTCCCGTTCGAAGTGGGCGCGCATGCTTTCCATCTTTGAGTCAAGATCGTCGAGATAGTGCAGCACGAGCGCTTCGGGAAACATGGGCAGCTTGGGAGAGCCAAATTCGTAATGGCCGTGGTGACTGATGATGAGGTGCTCGATCAGTGTCTTGAGGTCGGCGGGAAAGCCCGGCACAAGAGCGATTTTCGCGTGCAACATTTCCAGTTCGATGACCATGTGGCCGAGCAGTTGACCCCGCGTGGTGTAAGAGAACGAGCGATTGTAGGCAAGCTCGTGAATCTTGCCGATATCGTGCAGGAACGCGCCCGTCAGCAGAAGATCCCGGTTGATCTGCGGATAATTGCGACAGATCAGATCGCAAGATTTGGACAGCGACACCACGTGATCGAGCAGGCCGCCGATGAATGCGTGATGGAGAGTCTTGGCGGCGGGGGCGGTACGGTAAGCCTCTGCCAGTTCCGCGTCGGCCATGAAAGCTTCGACCAGCGTCTTGAGAAAGGGATTCTGGAATGTGGCGACGAAGCCTGCCAGGGTTTGCCAGAGTTCACCGATATCCTTCGTGGTCTTCGGCAGATAGTCGGCAAACTCAACTTCCGAATCGCCCAGCTGCCGGATTTTGTGGATGGTGATCTGGAAGCGGTTCTTGTACTTGTTGAGCAGACCCTTAATCTTGACGAAGTCGTCCTGCTCGAAGGCGTCGATGACTTCCTCCACGTTGTCCCACATCTTGGCTTCGAGGTGGCCGCTGCGGTCGCCGAGCGTTAGCGCCAGGTAAGGGTCGCCGGTTTTTTTGGGCTTGACCTGCTTGGAAACGACGACGAAGTTCGAGGTGATGACCTTGTTCTCGTGCTGGCAGCAGTCGGAGATGAAAAATTCCTTCATAGGGTGTGAGCTCGCGGTCGAATCCGCAAACCTCAGGAGCGGAAGCCCCCGTTGTGGAAGAGATTATCGCAGGGGCGAAGGGCCCCGCGCCACCGAAAATCCATTTCGGGAGACGGCCCCGCAGCCGCCGCGTGGGAAACGGGTCAGTTCCACACCCGCATCNNGCCACACTCTCAGAAGAGCGGTATTTTCTTTTTCTTTTTGAGCTTCTTGGCATTTACGTCTTTGGCGTCGGTTTCGATGAAACCGGTTTCGTTCGGGCTGGCGCCGCTGTCCACGTAGCCGGGCTTGTAATAGATGAAGGCATCCTCGCGCAGCTTCAGGAGATAGGCACGCAGTGCGGGTTGCAGCTTCTCCATGTAAACGGCGTCCTGCAAATGGGGTTCGGCCTCCTTAAAGGAAGGCAGACCGCCGGGATGATGCTCGGAGACTTTCAGGATGACAAAACCCTGCTTGGTGCGAATCGCATCCGAGACCTCGCCCGGCTTCATAGCGAAGGTCTTGTCCTCGAGCTCCTTGGCCAGTTGGCCGCGCTCGAAGTAGCCAAGATCACCGCCTTGCGCCGCGGTCGGCCCATCCGAGTTCTTCTTGGCGACGTCTTCGAAGGTGGCGCCCTTGCGGATCTGGGCGACCAGATCGTTCACCTTGGTCTGTGCGGTGGCGATTTGCTCGGGATCGTCTGCGGCACCAGGGCTGTCCTTTTTTGAGGTAGCGACCAGAATCTCGCTCAGGCGAATCGACTCCGCATGTTCCATTTCACTCTTGTGCTGGTCGTAAAACTGCTGCTCTTCCTCTTTGGTCACGTTGAGCCTGGAACCAACCTCCTTGCTGATGACCTGCCGGGTGATGATCTGGTTGCGCAGGTTCTGCTTGTAATCCTCGTAGGAAATACCCTGCGCCTCGGCGGCCTTCTGTAGGTCCTCCATGTTCTCTAAGTGCATCTGCTTGCGCAGGTCGTCCAGTTGCTTAATCAGTTCGGTATCGGCGGTGATGCCCAACTCGGTGCCTTGATCAAGCAGCAATTGCTGGTCAATGAGGTCGCGCAGGACGTCCTTCTGGCGTTCGGCAAACACTTTGTCGGCGGTAGCAGGATCCTGCTGCTGCACCTCCTGCTTCAGATCGTCCGTGCTACGCTGATACTCGGTGAGGGTCACGATGCGATTGTTGATGCGGGCGATGATCTCTTCGACGACCGGATCCGCGCCAAAAGCGGGGAGAGCCAGCCAGCAAATCATCACCGACCAGGGGAGCAGCTTTCGCATAGGTTTTTCCAAAGCCACGCCGCAGCCCGAACCCTGGCCGGCGTGGAAACTCCGCCTAAATTGTACCTCCGGAAGTCCCGTAACCGCTAGGTCGGCCTGCTATCATGTGGGTTTTTGCGGGCGGGTTGAGGCGCGACGCCAGCGGGGGGTGGAGGTGAAAATCATCGGCTATGTTGTTCTGGCGTTGCTTTTCGGAGGGATGACGATTCCGGCACCCGCACAGAAGCACCCGGCGGCATCGCCCGGCCTGACGCAACTGCAGAAAATGACCAGTCGTTTCGCCCCCACTTCGCTGCGGGTGGACACTTCGAGTCTGTCTCCGGGGGACCGCGAGGCTCTGATCAAGCTGCTCGAAGCTTCCCGGATTCTGGATGATGTTTTCCTCGAGCAGTTGTGGAAGGGCAATGCCGCACTCTACGCCAAGTTGCAAAAGGACAGAACGCCACTCGGGCGAGCGCGCGAGCACTATTTCTGGCTCAATAAAGGGCCGTGGTCGGGCATTGACGAAAACCAGGCTTTCCTGCCTGGAGTCCCGCCCCACAAGCCCTTGGGAGCGAACTTTTATCCGGAAGATATGGCCAAGCAGGATTTCGAAAGTTGGATCGCAGGGCTGCCGGAGAAAGATCAACAACAGGCGAAAAGCTTCTTCACCGTGATTCGATGGAAGGATGCCGGCGCCGGCGGGCATGGGCAATTGGTGGCCATCCCTTACAGCCAAGCGTACCGGGACAAGCTTCCACGGGCGGCCAGTCTGCTCAAGGAGGCGGCGGAATTGACCGACAACGATTCGCTGAAGCGATTTCTCCGGTCGCGAGCCGACGCCTTCCTGTCGAACGACTACTACGAGAGTGATGTGGCCTGGATGGACTTGGATGCGCCGCTTGACATCACCATCGGGCCCTACGAGACCTACAACGACGAACTGTTTGGCTACAAAGCGGCTTTTGAGGCCTACGTCAACCTTCGCGATGAAGAGGAGACCGCCAAGCTCTCGGCGTTCACGCAGCATTTGCAGGAGATCGAAGACCATCTGCCGCTCGATCCCGAGTATCGCAATCCCAAACTGGGAGCGGCGGCGCCCATTCGGGTGGGCGATGAAATTCTCAGCGCGGGCGACGGTGCTCATGGCGTGCAGACGGCGGCCTACAACCTGCCCAACGACGATCGCGTGGTCCAGCAAAAGGGCAGCAAACGGGTGATGCTAAAAAATGTGCAGGAAGCGAAGTTCCGCAGCGTGCTGCTGCCGATCGCGCGCCGGACGCTTTCCAAATCGGCGGTAGTGGATGTAAGTTTTGACTCCTTCTTCACCCACATTCTGGCGCATGAGTTGATGCACGGGCTGGGGCCGCACCAGATCAAAGTGCAGGGACGGGACACCACGCCGAGAGAAGAACTGAAGGAGATCTATGCGCCCATCGAGGAAGCGAAGGCGGATGTGACGGGATTGTTCGCGCTGCAGTACATGATGGATCACGCGCAGGATATGGGGTTGACCAAGGCGCTGCCTTCTGATGACGCCGCCCAGCGGCAGCTTTACTCGACCTACCTGGCCTCGACTTTTCGCAGCCTTCGCTTTGGACTGAATGAAGCCCACGGCAAGGGGATGGCGATGCAATTCAATTTTCTATTCGATCAAGGTGCGTTTGTCCAAAACGAAGACGGAACTTTCAGCGTGAACATGGACAAGGTCCGGGATGCCGTCATTGCGCTCGACCACGATCTTCTGACGGTCGAAGCCGAGGGCGACTATGCGGGCGCGAAGAAAATGCTGGATGAGCTGGGCGTCATTCGGCCCGCGGTTCAGAAAGCGCTGGATAACTTGCAAGACGTCCCCACCGATATCGAGCCTATCTTTGTTACAGCCGATGAACTGGCACCTGTGGTCAGCCACGAACCCGCACGGCCCCTAGGGCGAGGAAAAAAGCGCGACCGCTAGGCCAGAGGTTTGGTCCGCTCGTCCTTCGCAGCAGCGCTCACCGCGGCGCGAGCCAGGGCAAGCGCGGTAACATCGTCATGCGTCGGGGCCGTGCCCATGAACTGCCGAATTCCATCAAGTGCAATCATGCAGATTTCTTTGGCGCTGTTTGCGCGGGTATTCTGAAACACTTCCTTGACCCGATTCAGTCCAAATTCCTCGCCGCGGCGCTTCCCTTCCACGACTCCGCGAGAAACCAGAAGCAGATCTGCGCCGGGAGCCAGGGCGACCATTAGAGCATCGCTCGTGGCATGGGAGAAAAGCCCGAGGGGAAGACCGGTGGCAGGGAGTTCCACCACTCCGGTGCTGTCACGCACCAGGCCCGGCGTGTGGCCGGCATTGCAATAACACAGGATCCCGAGACCTTCGTTGTAGCAAGCGGTAAAGGCGGGGCAGGAGTGCACCCCCTTGGCCGCATCCAAGACGGTGCAGTTGAGCTGGTGACAAAGCTGGCTCATGGCGTCGGCCTCGTTAATGTCATCCTCGGCGAACAGGGTGGCGCCCAGCGTGCGGAACGTGCGCTGTGCAGCCGACAGGATGGCGCGAGTGTCTTCTAGAGTCCCGGCGGCATCCAGCAAACCGAACAAGACCCGCTGCGGATGAACGCGGATGAAGTCATAGAAATCGCCGGCTTGGCGCTGGCCGTAGTACAGGGCAGCGATGGCGGCGTCGCGAAGCTCAGGGACGTCCGAGTGAAGGGGCGGTTCGGGCGGGGATTGCGGCGTTTGCTTGCCAAGGAACCGAGAGTGCATATTACCCTGCCGAGCGGTGACGTTAACACAGAGAAGTGCGGACGGGCCAGCACATAGTGCAGGATTGGATGCACCCGGGGACGTACCTCGCAGGACCTGCAAGCCGAGCAAACGGCAACTTGGAGGAGATCGCGGCACCGGCCAGGCCGGAGCGGCCAGTGCAGGATCGGGCCTGGTGGACGAGTCAGAAAGACACGGTCGGCGCCTCTCGAGCTCTAGTTTCCATACTTGCTGATCAGATAGTTGCCGACTGCGGTCTGCAACTGTCCGTAGTCGGAATGGATGGTAGCGCGAAGGGCGGCTTCGGTAGAGCTGCCTTCGGCAAGTTTTTGCAGAATGCGCTGCAATTCACTGACTCCGTAGGTGTCGTCGATGTACTGGACGGCGGCCAGAGATTCGTCATAGGCCAGGACGGCCTCGACTGGCGAGAAGCGCATGAAGCTGCCTTCGAGAGCGTTGAAGGGAATTTCGCGCTGCGCCTGAAACAGTTCTGCCAGGCGGCGCCCATTGGCGAGTGGTTTGGGCTCGAGGGCCTGCGCAATGCCCTCGTGCAGCCATTGTGGACATCTTCCCGCCGAAATCTGATTAATAAAGGAGTGAGCCAGTTCATGCTTCAGGACGTGCGCCAACTCCGGCGTAATCGAACCCACGCCCTCGATCGGAATGCGTAACTTGCCGTCATTGATCGCGCCCGTCCAGGACGGCGCCTGGGTCACATCGAAAAACGCCTGACCGGTGTAAAGGATGACTTGGATGCTGCTGCGGGGAGCGGCGCCGAGATCGCGCACCAGGTCGTCATAGTCCGACTCGAGGCTGGCGAGCAATTCCCGGCGCAGCCCTTCCGAACTCTGTTGACCTTCGTAGTGCAGGGTAAAGTGGACGCTCTCACGCTCGCTGTACTCGGATTCGGCGGCGGCATCGCGCTGCGCTTTGGCCAGCAACTGCTCGATGGCAGCGTCGGGACGTAGTTCGAGAGAGCGTTTCCAAGTGCGGACGGCGTCGCGTGTACGGTTGGCGGCGAACTGAGCGTAACCGAGAACATCCAGAGCGTCGGGCGCATCCGGGGCCGCGCGGACGGCGCGCTCGGCATAGGGCAGCGCCTCCGTGGCGTTGCCGGTCCGCACCAGCAGCGCCGCCAGGTAGTTCAGAATGGTTGGATTCTCGGAATCGAAGCGCAAAGCAGTCTTGAAATAAGGGCGCGCCTTCGGAAAATCTCCGTGATCGAACTCATACTTGCCTGCGATGAAGTAGGCGATGGCGGCCGTGGCGGGGTCGCCTTGCTCGAGGGCATGGAGAGCATCGAGATCGACTTGGCCGTCGTGAACGACTCTTTCGGCGAGGCCGGGATCGCCGTTTAGACTGCCCCCTGGGGCAAACCCAGGAACTTCATCGCCGGCTTTGGAATTGCTTCCCGAGGAGGCATATTCTGGAGGAACACCGCCGGACTCAATGTGGTCGACCAGAGACCGTGGAATGGCATAGGAGTCATCTCCCAGGTCATATTCGACGTGGGCGCCATTTTGGCGAACGTGGTCCGCCCAGATGGTGCGTCCATTCTTCAGATGGATGACGTCGGCCGAGGCGCAGACCACCGCGCACGTCGACACGAACAGGATCGACCGCAGGAAAAAGATGACAGAGGAACGCACTGAGGCGCATTCTAGAGCACCAGGAGTACAGGGCGCAGGTGACAAAGGTAATCAAGGGAGTTCGCTGGGAGCTGCTGTTGACCTGGCTCTTGGTTGGGTTCGGAGGGCAGGCGGCTGCGCAGTCTGCCCCGCCCCCGCCAGTGCCCGCCTCCGGCGCCGTATCGGCCGGCCCCAGTGCAGCGGAAGCGCTGTATTCGCGATTGCGCAGCGTCGGACTGGACAAAACCCGCGTGTACCATGCCCGCGACGTCAACTTCCATCGCGATGCCCTTGAGATCAGCCTGGACGATGGAACGATTGCGTTCACCGAGGACGTCGAGGGTAGAGTCACGGGAGCGTTTTTCGAGGGAGACGGGGAAGTTCTTGTGATGCCGCCCGATCAGGTGGAGCGAGCCTCCATGGTGCTGTTCACCGGGGCTGCGATCCTCGAAGAGAAGTTCGTCACCGCCTACTTCCGCTTCAACGACAACACCTACCAGGAGCTCGAGCCTCTCCTCAGGCCCGCGGAGCATCCCGACGAGTTCGTAGCACGATGGAACGAAACAGCGCATAACCTGGCATCGATCGACGGGCTACGATTGCTGGTAAGCTTCAGCCGGTTTCTGCCTATCGCGGGGCAAGCGCCAACCCCAGACCTCCCGCCGGCGACGGCGGCCGAGGGCGACCGCATGCTGCATGCCCGGGTGGAGGGACGGAACCTGGGGCCATTTGATCTTTACTACGATTCCGCCGCAGCGGAGCAGGTTCGAGCCGGCCAGCTAAAGACCGTCCACGGCGAAAGCTACTATGACCTGTGGACTTCGTTCAGTTCGAAACGGGGAGGGCCCGTGCCTGCCGTTGCAGGAGATGAAGGGCTCGATATAGAGGAAGACGGCGAAATCGGTTCTTTGAACATTTCCAGCTACAAAATCCGTGCCGTAGTGAAGCCGCCCACGGAATTAGACGCCGACTCGACCCTGCAAATCGATGTGCATCAAGGCGGGGCGCGGGCGCTGACCTTCGAGCTGTCCCGGTTCCTCGACATCAAGCGGGTGGAAGCGGATGGCCACCCTGTCGAATTTATTCACAATCCCGCGCTCGAAGGCACCGAACGCGCGCGCCGTGGAAATGACCTGGTCGTGGTGGTGTTCGCCCAGCCGCTCAAGGCTGGACAGCATTTGGAATTGCGCTTCGTGTACCGCGGCGAAGTGCTTTCGGAAGCAGGACCCGGGCTGCTATACGTCGGCGCACGCGGGACCTGGTATCCCAACTTTGGGCCCGCCATGTCAAACTTCGACTTAGAATTTCGCTATCCGGCCGGTTGGACGCTGCTCGCCACGGGGCAGCGCCGCGACCCGGACGTTTCTCCTCCGGGCGAGGGCAGACAATCTGCGCCCTCAAGCGGAGCCGCGGGAGATCAGGTGTCGCGCTGGATTTCAGAAAGGCCCATACCTCTTGCAGGATTCAATCTGGGGCAATACACGCACGCGACAGCTCACGCCGGCAGCGTGGCGGTGGAGGTCTACGCCACATCCGGGATGGAGCGCACATTTCCGAAAGCCCCGGCGGCAGCTCTGATGCCGGAACTNNGAGTCGGCGCGGGCCGTGGAATTCTTTGCCCGCCGCTTTGGTCCTTACCCGTACGGAAAATTGGCTCTGACCCAGATGCCGGGCGAGCTAAGTCAGGGATGGCCGGGGCTCATCTTCCTTTCGAGCTTTGCCTTCCTGACTCCCGAGGAGAAAGCCCAACTGCACGTGAGCTCCCTCGAAGACACACGCGGTAACCTGGTGGTCGCGCACGAAACGGCACACCAGTGGTGGGGCGATCTAGTGGTGTGGAAAGGATATCGCGATCAGTGGATCATCGAAGCGCTGGCCGAATACAGCTCCCTGATGCAACTCGAATCGCAAGATCCGGCAAAATTTCGTGCCGTGCTGGAGAGCTACCAGGACAAGTTGTTCCAGAAGAATAAGGATGGAATGCCGCTGATGGATGCCGGCCCTGTGACCTTGGGAATCCGCCTTTCCTGCTCCCCTTTTCCCGTGGGCTATGAGGCGATTAGCTACGGGCGTGGAACATGGCTCTTTCATATGCTGCGCACCATGATGCGGGACGCCGAATCGAAAAAGACAGGACACCGTGCGAGTTCGCGGGAGAACCTGGATGAACCATTTCTGCGGGGACTCCGCAAGCTGAGGGAACGATATCAGGGAAAATCAATCTCGACGCGGGATGTATTGCGGGTATTCGAAGAGGAGTTGCCGCCTTCGCTGTGGTACGAGGGCCGGAAATCCCTGGACTGGTTCTACAACGGATGGATCAACGGTACGGCGATTCCACGCCTGGAATTGCACGATGTGAAGTACGTCGAGCGGGATGGCTCGACCAGAATTAGCGGTACCATCCGGCAAAGCGAGGCTCCCGAGGATCTGGTCACTTTGGTTCCGGTTTACGGGACGGTGGGGGGGAAGAGTATGCTCCTCGGACAGGTCTTCGCCGATGGGCCGGAAACCGTATTTCACCTGACCTCATCCATGGGCGTACGAAAGGCCGTTCTCGATCCTAACCGCACCCTGCTGGCGCGCACTCGATAGGCGCCATCGGCCCGCTCCGCCTGATTTTCCTTTCCGATTCGGCACTTCTTCCCGCAGTGGCGGTCCCTTTTTCCCGAAAATGAGTCTCGAGAACTCGAGCGAAGAAACTCGGCCAATGTCGCGCGGGTGCTTGTACTCACGCCAACAGCATTGCCCGAGGCATATTCTCAGGTTCCCCGCCGAGGCCGAACTGCGCTGCAGGGCGGCTGCTAACTCTCAATCTTTTGCGGACTTGGGGGCGAGAGGAGAGGCCGTTACTTTCTACTGCACAGCTGCCCCCATCGGTTCCTCAGTGGCCCAAAGACAGGCTCGTGACCGAGTTCAGCTGGAGGTGGAAGAGAATGTGCAAGAACACAGCCTGATCGGAGGCTACCGTGAGCTCTCAGTCGGAGCGGGAGATGTTGGGAGAGCCTGCGCTGACCAGGACGCGCGCTCGAGTTCGCGCAACCATCCTTCTGGTAGAAGACGAGGATTTCGTGCGTCAGGTGACTGCCGAAGTGTTGTCTTTCGGCGGCTATCAGGTGTTCGGGGCTCGAACCGCGGCGGAAGCGATGCGGATCTTCCGGCAATACGGCGAAAAAGTCCAGCTCCTGCTGACCGACGTCGTTTTACCGGGCACGAACGGCCGCGACTTGGCGCGGGATCTGCGGCTCTTACATCCCGGGCTAAAGACGATGTTTATCTCAGGCTATCCCGACAATGAAGTGACCAAACGCAGCTTAGAAGAGCCCGGCGTGTTTTATCTGCCGAAACCGTACTCGGCGGAGTCGTTGATGCAAAAAGTCGGACAAGTTCTTGCCGCACCGGCGATCGAGGTGCCCGTTGCGAAGCGTGCCGCTAGTCGATAGCTCGCAGCATCGGCTCGGGATCAGGCGCAAGTTACAAGGCGCTCGAACGGCGACTGTTTGTTCATTGCCACATCTCCCACCGGGCGGTACCCCATACAGCGTGCCTGATCTTGCCCGAGTGTCATCCCTCCCCGACCGACGATGGCTTGCATGTCCTGCAGGCCATTCCTCCGGTGCCGATCATGACGTGATTGCAGGCCGAATCCCGGCGGGGGTAGACTTCGTCGTTCCTGGGAGCGATCGAGGACGCTCAGGCGAGTACTTCTTACGGGTACGTTTTTCAGACCACGAATGAAGCGTGGCCAGTCAAAGTCTTCCGTGAAGGGCGCTGCCTCTTTGCCGAGTCAAGCCCCTGCGCCCTGGCTCCTGGTCGTTCGGCCACTCGACCGGTCGCGAAGCATCCTTGGCGAGCCCGCCACCTCGGCGGCAGCCGTACCCACCAGCATTTCCGAAATCATTGCCTCTGCCATCTGCTCGGATGAAACCTGATAGCTGCCATCCCGCACCGCGGGCCCGAGTGCCTCCACTTTCTCTTGCCGGGTCTCGGGAAGAGCATTCACTTGAGCGGCGAGCGACTGCACTCTCCGCGGATCGCCGGAAAGCTGCGCCAGCTCGCCCCTAGGCTCGGCTCGACCGGATGTTGTCATCGTTGCCGGGGAACTGGACCACGTGGGTTGAACTGGAGTTGAATCCTGTGCCCGCTGGGTTCTGGTTATTGGGTCGATTCTCATCGCCACCTCCTGATCTCGAATTGTGCTTGCAATTCGAGCATCAGCGGCCCATTAGGAATCTTTCATACGGCTCTCATATGCCCCTCATCCGCCCTTCTCCGTCCTCCGCCGGGACGTCATGCCAGGCCGCCATCTGCGCCGGAGTCAAAACTCCGGCCATCTCATGCTCCGCCTGCGGCACCGACTGCGTAAGGCACGAGGGGTTGCCCGCTGGTCAGCTCGCTGAGGCGGGCGCGCAACCGCACCAGCGCCATGGAGTGAATCTGGGAGATGCGCGACTCTCCCACGCCCAGTACCACGCCGACTTCCTTCATGGTCAGCTCTTCGTAGTAATAGAGCGCCAGCACCTGCCGTTCTTTTTCCGGCAGCTTTGCGATCGCCCGGGCCAATAGCTGCTTCATTTCCGAATGCAGGCAGAGTACGAGCGGCGTCTCCTTGGGATCATCCGGGAGGTACTCGCAGAGGTCCTCCTCCTTGCCATCGCGCGGCGAGGCCACCCGCAGGCTGCCCACTTCGAGGCCATGAATTTCTCCCAGGAGCAGCTGCAAGCCGCGCAAGTCCATCCCTAATTCGACCGCCAACTCGGGCTCTGAAGGGTTGCGGCCCAGTTCGGAGCACAGCTTGACATGCGCTTCCTCTAGACGCCTGGCCTTGCGCCGCAAGTCGCGCGGACTCCAGTCCATTTCTCGGAGGCTGTCGAGCATCGCCCCTCGAATACGAAACTTGGCGTAGGAGCCGAACTGTACGTGCTTTCCGCGGTCAAACTTGTGCAGCGCGTCAATCAGTCCGACTACGCCGGCATGCACCAGGTCATCGAGCGGAACGTGGCGAGGCAAACGTTCATGGATGCGGCGGGCGATGTAGCGCACTTGCGGCAGCTGCTCCATGAGCAGCCGCTCCCGCTCTTCTTCGTTTTCCCACGCGTTATAGGCTTGCTTTGTGGCTTCGGCCATGGGGTCCATCAACCTCGACTTCTACGGGCTCGGCGCGTTCCATCGCGGTACCCGCGCTGGCGGCAGCGGAGGGGCGGGTGGGATCTCGCCCCGGCGATGGCACGGCCAGTTTTGGAATGGAGGGTCGGGGCAGTCCCCTCGGTGAACGAGGCAAAAACTCAGCCCAATACGGACCGTCGACTGAAATCGCTGCCGGTCCCGGAAACCCGCGCTGGAGCTGGAATGCCATGTGATGGACTGAGCAGTGCAATGGGCATGCCAGCCGGGGAGGTTGCCGGCTAAGATTGTTCTCAGACTTCCCCGTCAGGGACTATTCCCTCAGCGGCCGGCCGTTTGCGCCCTCCGGTAAAGAAATAGAGATGGCTGGGCAGAATCGTGCTGGCACCGTCACCCAAGATCGCTGCCCGCTCGACGACCTGCTGCAGTTCGCGCACGTTGCCGTCCCAAGCGTGGGCTTCAAGGATGCGGACCGCCTGCGGGCTGAGCGCCAGCGGAGAAGCGCCGGATGGTCCGAGATGGCGTAGGAAGAATTCCGCCAGTGGTAGGATGTCGGCGACGCGCTCGCTGAGCGGCGGCAGTTCAAGGGGAAAAGCCGACAGGCGATAGTAAAGATCGCTGCGGAACCTGCCCTCCCGAACCCGCTGCTCCAAGTCGGCATTGGTCGCAGCCAACACCCGCACATCGATCCTTACCGCTTCCGCGCTGCCCAAACGCTGCACTTCTTTTTGATCGAGGAAGCGCAGCAGCTTAGCCTGCAAGCTGACCGGCAACTCGCCCACTTCGTCCAGGAACAGCGTGCCACCTTGCGCCGCGAGAATGCGCCCGGTCGAGGCTTGCACGGCGCCAGTGAAAGCACCGCGGGTGTGGCCGAACAACTCCGATTCCAGCAAAGTCTCGGGAATGGCCGCGCAGTTCNNGAGCCGGTACACATGCCGCATCGCATCGGTGCAGCCAATCATTCCCGGTAAGGACGCGGCCTCAGGCGGGGCTTCCACCGTGAGTTCGATTTCCGCTTCTCTGCGCGGCAGACTCGCACTGATTTCGACCACTGCCGAGGACACAATTTCTAGGGGTTTCAGCCAGGAATGCGGACGGAGCGCGCCCGTTCCGACAACCGGCAGAACATGTACATTTTCGGAATCGAGCATTACCACTTCAAGTCCGGGAAAACGCCGCTGGACGATCTGAGTCAGTTCTTCAGCATCAAGATCGGGTACGCGGCGGTCCAAAAACAGCACTTGCCAGTTCCCGGTCTCCAGTTTGACCAGGGCATCGGCCCCCCCCAGAGCCTCCTCGACCGGCCAGCACCGGTCGTTAAAACTGTGCCGCACGTGTTCGCGAAGGGAAAGACTTGCGCTCGCCACCAGTACTCCGCCGGCGGGCGGGGCCAGCATCGCTGAAGTCGTCATGTTACCGATTTCATTCCGAGAAAGTTAGAACGCGATGAGAAATAGATTAGGAAATACTTTTGCGGGCAAATCCGTTTCGCCTTTGGGAAGGGCGGTGGAAACGGGAGAGAAATGGCCAAGCCCCCAGGGGCCGGTCACGCGAACGCCGGCACCAAAGGCAAACACAATTCGATGCGCAAGCCTCCTCGGCCGGTCTCGGCTTGCAGGCTTCCGCCTGCAGCGGTCACGATCCGGCGTGGGATGGCGAGGCCCAGCCGCTGTCGCAGAGTGCACCCCGCGTCCTTCGGTGTCTGCCGCGCCGATCCCCTGCCCAATGCACTGTCGGGGGGTGAGGTAGCCAGTACGATCACAGCCTCGCGATCACGATCGCGGGCATCAACCATTACGGTGGCACCCGCGGAACTCGAGTCGATGGCAAAATCCAAGACGCCAGAAAGTGCTTGCTGCAGCCGCTGCGGTTCAAACAGGACGCGGCCGGCAGAATCGCAATGTAGCCCGAACTCCAGTTGCAAGGATTCCGCCACGGGTTGCAGGTCAGCAACAGCGTCTCGCAGAAAACCGCCTAGCGGCAAGACCTGGAGGTCATCGCCCGCATCATCGGCTTGCAGCAGGGCCCGAATTCCAACCGCCCAGCCAGCGATCAGCTCAGCTTGCTGCATGGCTGCCTGCAACGCGCCCCGGTACTGCTCCGCCGTGCGCGGCCGATGCAGGCTCAACTCGAGCGAGCAGCGCAACGCCGTGATGGGCTGGTTCAACGCGTGAAACAGGTCGGAGACCAACTGCGAGTCTTCGGTGCCGCCGGCGACCCCTCCTGGTTTCGCGAGAACCGGCCTCATTCCGCAGCCCCGGCGCGGCTGCTCAGTTCATAGCCCACGCCCCGGATGGTATGGATCAGCCGCTTGCCGAAACCGTCGTCGACCTTGCGTCGCAAGTAGTTGATATAGACATCCACCACGTTGGTGCAGGTGTCGAAGGAGAGATTCCACACGTGTTCAATGATCATGGCCCGCGTGATCCGTCTTCCGGAGTTGCGCATGAGATATTCGAGCAGCCCGAACTCTTTCGAGGTCAGCTCAATCCTCCGCCCTCCGCGCTCCACGCGCCTCTCCACCCGGTCCAGTTTCAAATCGTCGACCGTCAGCACCGATTCCGCCGGCAAATGGCTCCGCCGCAGCAGGGCGCGAATGCGGGCGGAAAGCTCGGTGAAGGAAAACGGCTTGACTAAATAGTCGTCCGCGCCGAGGTCCAGGCACTGCACCCGGTCCTCAACCCGATTCCGCCCGGTCAACACCAGAATCGGCATTGTCGGTTTTCGGGTGCGCACATGGCGCAGAATCGCTACTCCATCCAGACGCGGAAGGTTTAAGTCGAGCACCACGAGGTCATAATTGAACTCACTGGCCAGAGCGCGAGCCCGCTCACCGTCCCCCGAAACATCGACGGCGTAGTGTTCCGCTTCCAGCCCTTTTTTAACGAATCCGGCCAATGCCGGGTCGTCTTCCGCGATTAGCATGCGCATAAGGTTGCTCTAATGTGGACACTTTGATTCTTAAACCGGCAACCCGGTTAGGGCAAGATGTTAGGCGCCGCACGAAGGTATCGGCGTCCCGAAACAGAACCGCGTACGGAAGTGGGAGTCGGCAAAACCACGCGTCCTCCATGCCCGGAACTCCGCCCGCGCACCCGGAACCTGCCGCGCCACTGACCCGCGCTGCCTTTTGCCGGGGATAATTGCTCGACCCAGTTTTTCGGCCTGGAGGGAAGATCATTGCCGGTGGACCTTTGGACCAAGGGAACGCTAAAGGCCCTGCTGGTGCCTGGAGGTGTGCTGCTCCTGGCTGCGGTTGTGCTGTTGGAGTCCGGAGTTGTTCCTATTTCGGCCGCCGCCGTCGAGTTCTATTCCTACGCCGTTTTCGCAGCCGGGATTTTGCTCGCCTGGCGGTTTCATTCCAGCCGGGTTTTGTTCGCACTCATCGTCTTGCTTCTGGCGCACCGTGCTCTCGGGTTCTTTTCCGCTGGGAGGGCGGCGTCCGCTGGCCCAGGTCGTGTCGCGTTTGAAGTTGTTGCCTTCTTGCTGCCGCTGAACTTCGTGATTTTGTCGCTGATGCGGGAGCGAGGATTGGCAATCCCCGCCAACGCCTCCCGGCTGGGCCTGCTGTTCGTCGAGTCGGTGTTCGTCGCCGTTCTCTGCCGGCCGGAAGAAATCACAGCCCCGGCGATTTTTCACCCGGCGCTTGTGGATCATGGTCTATTCCAGTGGACAAGAATCCCGCAGCTGTCTTGGCTGGCGTTCGGGGTTGCCGTGGTAGTCCTGCTTTATCGCTTTCTGGTATATCGCAAGCCGGTCGAGAGTGGCCTGCTGTGGTCCCTGACCGCCGCGTTCCTCAGCCTGCAGGCCGGCGGCCTGGGGCGCGTGGCCAGCGCGTACATCGCCACGGGAGGTCTGATCCTGGCCGGCTCGATCGTTGAAAACTCGTACGCGCTGGCCTACCGCGACGAACTCACCGAACTGCCCTCGCGTCGTGCCTTCAATGATGCTCTGCTCGGGCTCGAAGACACCTACACCATCGCCATGGTAGACGTCGACCATTTCAAGAAGTTCAATGACACCTACGGCCACGAGACCGGCGACCAGGTCTTGCGCATGGTGGCTGCGAAACTGGCGCGGGTGAGCGGTGGCGGCCACGCTTTCCGTGTCGGCGGAGAAGAATTCTCCATTTTGTTCCCCGGAAAATCCACCAAGGACGTACTGCCGCATTTGGAAATGCTTCGAACCGAAATTGAAACTGGTGCGTTCCGCGCACGCGACACCAAAGACCGCCGCCACGCCCCGCTGCCGGGGCACGATCGGAGAAAGTCTGGTGGTCGAAAAGCGGTTCGCCGTCAGCGCAGTCCCGTACAGTCGCCGCTCGGAGAAATCTCGGTCACCGTCAGCATGGGCGTGGCAGAGCCAAGCAATGCGCGAGAAGTGGAGCAAGTCATTCAGGCCGCGGACAAGGCGCTCTACCGCGCCAAGCAGGCCGGCCGTAATCGTGTCGAAGCCGCGGGCCCCGTCCGCGCAAGACTGAAGCGCAGTATCGCATAGCCCAGACGAACCCTTGCTGTGAGAACGCGGCGTCAGACGAGCCGGTGAGCTCGGTCTCGCAGAGCCTTTCCGACAGCCATGTGCCAACCCGCTTTCCCGCCTCGACGTCCGTGCGGTAATATCTGATGTAGAATGTGCCGGAGCGCATGATGACCTGCCCCAACCGGTGCCTCGCCGTGGACGACATAATATAAGGAACCTTCCAGCTCCTATAACTTATGTGCCAGCGGGCACGGAACGGGCACTAATTTCCGTTAACGTACGCTCAGGTTGTTGCAAACAAAGGTCGGAGAGGTGGCAGAGTGGCCGAATGCGGCGGTTTGCTAAACCGTTGTACGGGCTAACACCTGTACCGAGGGTTCGAATCCCTCCCTCTCCGCCAGCGTTTTATACCCGCATAAACATTGGCGTTTTTAGAGGCTGTCGCTGTGTTCTCATCAGCTTAGCTATTGAGCGTGAGCACATCCTCTGGACTTGGTCCATACTCGCAACTGTGATTACTACCTTGTGTATTCCTCTGTGGTACTTCAAGGCCATGATTTGGAACGACACCATAAAGCCTCGGCCCTGAAAAGAGAACTGAGCGAAGTAGCTAGCGAACGTAGTTGACCGTGCTAAAACCGTGCTAGATATTCGCCGAGCGTGTTCGCACGACAGACGAATGTCACGGGCTTGCCAGTTCCAGCGTTCTGGGCTTCGGGATGAACCCGCCAAATCGACTACGGAAACTAAGGAACGCTCCCACGATTCACCGCACGCATGATGCGCGACAAGAGTAGTTTTCGTCAGCAAAGCGGCCTGACAATTGTCATCGATCACGCATCGTGAAATATCTCTTCGATAGGCTTGCCGAAGAGCCTTGCGATGCGGAAGGCGAGGGGCAGGGAGGGATCGTATTTGCCGGTTTCGATCGCATTGACGCTCTGGCGCGAGACCTCCAGCTTCTCCGCCAGGTTCGCCTGCGACCATCCGAGTTCGGCGCGAAGTACACGGAGGCGGTTATTCATGGACGGGCACCGGGTTGGCGATGCGATAGGAGATCTTCGCCAGCAGCATCATGATGACGAAGACGAAGAACTCCGCGAACGGGAACATCTGGCCCTTCCAGCCGAAGATACGCAGATGGCCGAAGAGCATATTGACGGTGACGGCGCCGGCGGTGCCCCAGAGCAGATAGCGGATGGCCAGGTCGCGCTTGTAGCCGTCGCGCTCCTCGTGCAGGTAGCGGCCCAGCAGGGCGACGAAGACCACGACCGGCAGGACCGGCATTGCGGCGAGCAGCCAGAGCACCGCGCCGGTGGGATGCAGCCGGTAGACGACGTAGTCCGCGATGCCAAAGAGGACGAAATAACTTGGCCATATACTCAGACTCGATTTGAGAAACTTTTTCGATGCTGGACTTTGCATAACTCCTCCGAAGAATCGTCCTTGGCATGTCAAGCGTGCCAATCTTAACGACAAGCACACTTTACGACAAGGATGCTTGTCATGTCAAGCGTTATGCACAATTATTTTTCATGGACGGATTTGGTTCCCGTTGTATCCCACATTCGTTTACGTTGGAAAAGAGTGTCGCGGTTCCGACAGGGACCAGTATGGTACGGAATCACGCTTTGGCATGCTGCCGAAGCAGCTACGAATGTTTTGCGGTCATGACAAGTGTGGCTACGAAACTCTGCGGGAAATCAAAGACGCAAAAGTCAATTTCGACCGGTCCATCCATCAAGATATTTACCAGTGCAGGAACTGCGGGATGGCGTTCATTCGACTTTCAACCACTCGACGCATGTACGCTACGGCAGCGATCCCGAAGTTAAGCTCGCTTCGTGTCGTCTCGAACGGCGGCAATCCTCAAAGGATTTGCCGCACCTAGTGTCCCGACACAACGTTAGAGTTCAAAAACTCAGCTTCAACCCGAATTGCAGGTTGCGCGGTGGTAGGGTGCCGCCCGCGATCCCGAATATCGGGTCGTGCAAGCTAAAGTTGTTGCCGATCAGGAAGTTTGTATGGTTGAATACATTGAAAGCTTCAGCCCGTAATTGCAGATGCAGTCTTTCGGAAATCTTGAAGTTCTTGAAAAGTGAAGTATCAGCCGCCCGGTAGCCGGGACCCACAAACGTATTTCTGCCAAGGTTCCCGACACAGCCCAAACACGGAGTGGAGAAAAAATTGCTGGGCAGGTTGAAACCTTTGGCCCACTGGGCGTGCGTGGCATGGACATTGTTGGCGATCGCATTGGGGCGGTCATTGTTTTCGCCGTCGAGGTTGTAGTCGCCGCCCATGTTTACGCAATTTGCAGGATCAAACGCGGAAGGGCTGCACGCGTCTGGAAATCCAGCGCGGGGCTGCAGACGGGGCGGGTCCTGGTTGAATGGAGACCAGTGTGCGCCGCTCTGGAATGACCAGATGCCATTCCATTGCCAGCCACCCAGGACCTCGGCAAGCAGGCCGTGGCGATTTCGGAAGAAAGGCATTTCCCAAATGTAGTTGAAGGTGAGGCGATGACGAATATCAAAAACGGAGTTCCCCCGATCAAGACCGGGCTGAGTCGGATCCGTCGTAAGCGCGTCGCCGGCGGCAACGCCGTCCACGGTAGTGCCGACGCTTTGCCATGTGGAATCATTATCGATGGAATGGCTGTACGTATAGTTTCCGCTGAACTGCAAGCGCCCCCCCATCTGTTTTCTCACCGAGATCTGCATGCCGTGATAAATCGAGTTGGCCGCGTTTTCCCAGACTCGCAAACGTCCGTAATTGGGATTCAATTGCCCGACCGGATTGAGTTCCAAGCCGTTAGCCGCAGTGCTGGTATTTATTTGGCTGCAGAGCCGGCGGCCGAAGTTGTCGGTCACGCAGGTGCCTTCCGGCAGCAGGCCTCCGGGCACCCGATTCACGTTCTCAGCGCGGAAGAGGTTTCGCCCCGCTGTGCCCACGTAATTGAGTTCCAGAGTCAACCTGGGGCGCAGTTCCCGCTGGACTCCAAAGAACCAGTTTTCGACATAGGGATCGCGAAGGCCGTCCGAGAACACGATTGCGGTGAAGCCCGATATTTGTGGATTGGATGGATCCCAGCCGGAAATATTTCCTGTGGCCTGCACTCCAGTACCTGAGTGCTGCGCAGCCGGTGCAGGACCATGAAATATGGCCTGGCCACCGTCCACCGGGCCGTAGACCACGTTGGCGTTGGGGTCACCGTCCAGAAAGTTAGAGATTCGGTTGAGCGAATAGTAGGGCGGATTCCAGCGGGTGAGAGACAGCCGTTTCTGGAGAGAGCCTTCGTACGAGATCCCATAACCGCCGCGCAGCGACATCTTGCCATCCCCGAATGCGTCCCAGGCAAAACCTACCCGCGGGCCAAAGTTATCGTGATCTCCTCTCCCCAGGTTTCTTGCGGCCGCAAAACCTCCCGGCCCGCACTCACCTGCAAGAGTGGCCCGTGGATCGCCGGGACAGGGTGTACTCGCGTCTTTGATCTGTCCCGCTCCGGTTGAGATGTTGTCGATGAAATTCTCGCCTGGACCCTTTATGAACGTGGTCGCCAGGTTATTTAATTCTGTGCTCCGCGTATAGAGGTCATAACGAAGGCCAAGATTCAGGGTGAAGCCCCGGGAGATTTTCCAATCGTCCGTGAGATAGGCACCCACATCCCAGTTTCGCCAATGGCGAATGCTGGTCGCGAGGTGAGCCGGAGTGCCGCTTGCGAACCCGGGATCTACGCCGACGTCTTCTAAATACGGGGCATCGATGGCGAAGAAGAGAGAATCAAAAAACTCGTAGCCGGGACGTCCGGCATTGAGATCGCTATTCTCAATGTTGCGACGCAGTTCGCCACCGGCTTTCAGGTTGTGTTTCCCGCGAATAATCGAAACCAGGTCCTTGTAGTTGTAAATATTCTCCCGGACGCTTTGCGGCAAGCCTTCGCCGGCGCCGAACCCCAAGATACCGTCATCAAGGGAGATGGCGGGGACGCCCGGCAGGGGGACCTTGGTCACACTCCCGTTCTGCTCATAGCCCGCGCGGAATTCATTCGACAAAGTGGGGTTGAAAGTGTGAAGAAAACTAATCTGAAAGCTAGGCGTAGTGAAGGTTGACGGATTTGTGAAACCGCGAAGGGCATTCCCATTGCTGTATTGGTCCCCGGATCGCGCCCAATTGAACTCACTGAAGAAGCGATTAGTTTGGCTAAGGTTATAGTCCAGTCGCAACGACGCTTCATTGCCATTGAAGAGATTCCCATCCGTCTGGGATTTGTTCGGATCGACCACCATCTCAACAAAATCACTGTCCCGGTTGAAGGCGCCAGTTCGAGGCGTGGCATACGGCGAACCTCCCGGACAACCACCCTGGTCTTCGGGAGAATTCATCTGGTCAATGTCCGTTTGCTCCACGCCAAAGAAGGAGGCGAACTTGCTGGAAATCACACCCGGCGCGCCGGTCCCAGCATCGGTATTCGCGGGACAGAGATAACCTGCAAAGGTTGGAAAGCGACCGGAGGACGAGTTGATGTATTGTCGCAATGTTGCAAGAGAAGTTCCCTTGGCCGCGGGCGCGAAATTCGAGTACAAAAGAGCGGACACCGATTCAGGAAAGGCGGAAATCGTAGCCGAGCGAAATTGCTGTGACTCAGTGAAGGAGGGACCCGGCGAGGAGGTGAGAAATCTCTCTCCCTGATAGGCGGCAAAGAAAAAGAGCTTGTCTTTGCGGATGGGTCCACCCAGGGTTGCGCCGAATTGGTTCAATCGCAGAGGCGATGTTTTCCGGTCCGCCGGATCAGGAATATCGTTGGCGAAAAATGAATTGGCATCGAAGATGTCGTTACGCAGAAACTCCCATGCGCTGCCATGAAGTTGATTGGTTCCCGACTTGGTGACTAGGTTCGTAATCGCGCCCGCGCTGCTGCCAAACTCCGCCGAGTTGTTCAGCGTCAGTAACTGGAACTCCTGCACGGTATCCAGGATCGGCTGAATGACCGGCCCCCCGCTCAAGCCTTTGTTGGATATCCCATTGATCAGGAATCCGATGAAGTTCTCTCTTACCCCGTTGACCACGGTATCGGCGCCATTTTCGAACATGATGCCACGCATGTTCGTGGAGCCGGGCTGGTATTGGATGAGGTCATATATGTTGCGTCCGTTCAGGGGCAGATTGGCGATCTGCGCGGAGTCCACCGTGTAGGATAGGCGAGGGTTCTCCGTATTCACGAGCCGGGCGGCATCGCTCACTTCGACCATTTCTGAGCGCTGGCCCAATACCAGTCTGAAATCGACGCGCAGGTCGGTGCCGGCGTTTAAAACAAGGTTGGTCGCGGTGACGGTTTTGAAGCCGGGGACTTCGACGCGGATAGTGTACGAGCCAACAATCAACTCCGTCGCGCTGAAGATACCGGAGCCGTTGCTCTCGAGGTCGGCCTCGTACCCCGTAGCCGGATTGCGAATATGCACGTTTGCATGAGCCACCACCGCACCGGATGGATCAGCGACCACGCCGACGATCTGCCCGTTCTGAACTTGTCCCAATGCGCCTAGCGAGAGGATGAAGCAAGCAAACAAAACGCGGGCGTGGGCTTTTGCAGTAAGGCTGAGGTAGCCCGTAGGCCTTCTCCTTTCGTGGCTCCGGGCGCCACGCCGATTGGGAAAGAACCTGTGGCCGGCGGACAAGGGCAGGACGTGAGTTTGTTTTGACTGCGGCACAATCCCCAAGCGTCGCGCCGGATGCGGGCAGTATATACCGCAACGCAAGCCCGGAGGATGGCAGGTCACATTTGTTCCAGAGCTATACACAGAAAGGCGCAAACCGCCGCGCAGAATTTGCGATTCATGAACAACTGTTTAGAACTCTCGCTTAGAACTCCCGCGCACCCTGGCTCGCTCATTCACGGTTCAAGACGGCCTCACCGCCGCCACCACAAACTCCGTCGTCATCCTCGAGGTGGATTTGGGTGGCCTGGGAGTCCACACTGCCGTACACGGTAGTTCTCATTCCGTCTTTCGCAGCAAGGAACAGCTGAATGAAGCGTCCAGCCAGCTGGGAAGCTGTGATGGTGAACTCTTTGGAGCAGGTCGGGCTGGCGTAGGTGACGGTACCGTCGACCCCAAAGAAGCCGGTCGCTCCCGACGACTGAGTCAGATCCGCAGATACGCCAAAAGAGGTAATACTCGACGTCAGCATCCCGCTATAAGTACCGCTAACCGGTTTGAACTTGAGACCGGTAAGAAGTCCCCTTTGTCCGTCGGCGCACCCCCCTTTGAAGGTGTAGTCCCCAGAGGAAATGGAAGCCCCGTCGGAAGCGAGAATGCCGCTGAAGGTCAATACCTGCCCGGCCACCGGGGCGGACGCAACCGAGATGTTGCCCCCAGCGTCTATGGTCCCCGACAGAGGGATATTCTGCTCGACGTTGTAGCAGGGATCTGCATTGCCGTACTGGAAGCCAATAGTGTGTGCTGTCCCGACTATTTCGCTTGTTGTCGTATGGAGGACAGCCTCTATGCTGTCATCTACGAGCGGAACTGCCGAGGAGGCTGGCACCAGAGAAAATTGCCAGCTGTCGGCGAGAGGGAGCGTGGTGGTCGTTGTGGTGGTCGTTGTTGGGTTCGTGGCTAAGTTCCCAACGCTGCCGCAGCCCACGAGCATCCCCACGGCCAGGCTTAGCACGAAAAGGGAACGTGCAGACTGCACAACCGAGCGCGATTCTATTCCCGGCATCCTTAGCATGTACATATTTCCTTTCATCTCTTGTCCAAGGTGCAGTGGTGCGATTCATTCCACCTAAGCCATCCCGCCTACCAAAGATCTTCTATGCGGAGTGAGGTTACTTGAAAAACCAGTCTTCGAAGCTGAGTTGCGTATGAGTTCTGAATGAATTCTTGGTCGTTCAGGCGAAAACCGGGTCAGATTGACTTGCGAGCCCCAGGAAGCCCGGCTCTGTCCGGCCCTGATCGGCTACCCGCAGCTGGAATCGATCAACTCCAAATAGGAGTGCGGGGCCCTGAACCTGAGGGGGAGACAACCCAATCCGATTCCAGGGAAACGGCTTAGCGAGAACCGGAGTGCAGGCCTTGGAGGACGCCTTGGAAGCGCGGGTCGGAACGCAGCGGGTCAAACTCTTCGAAGACAGGAAGCCAGAAAATAAGGTAGGGGTCTCGCACCTGGTAACCCTTTTCCAGCGCTTTGAGAGCTTCCTCACGTTTCCCCAAGTGCATATAACAGCGTGCAATCTGGGAAAACCCATACCGTTCATCGGGTGCTCTCCCGCGGAGCATGATTTCCAGCTTGTGCTGCCAGTAGCCGCGCGGGCCTGAGGAGTCGAGGGCGGTGCGGAACATTGCGGCCTCGCGGTCGGCCTTTTCCGGGGTCTCTCCAGCGATCAGATGGCCACGAAGGGAAGCTGCGATGGCCTTCTGATAGTCACCCTTTTGCTCCCAACTGATGACGAGCCGCCCGTGGGCAGGACCGAAAGTGGGATCGACCTCGACAGTGCCGAGGATGATTCGCAGGGCGACATCATACTGGCGAGCGCAGAAATAGACATGCCAAGCCAGCGAATTGGTCGACACGGAAACGGGGTCCGAAGCGCTCGCCAGTTTAATCTGTTGGATGGCTTCGTCAGACCTTCCATCGTGGGCAAGGATGTCAGCGAATAGCGCGTGGGCCATGGCGTAGCTGGGGCGTGCTGCGATGGAGCGCCGGAAAAATGCCTCTGAGGCGGGCGTATTCCAGTCGTAGAGAAACGAAACGGCGCCCAACACCATGAGAGCCTGCGCTTGGGAGCCGTCGATTTCCAGAGCCTTGTTTGCGGCGTCCCGGGCTTGGGGGAAGGCTTCGTACTCGCCGCTCACGCCCATCGTGTGTAGGGCGTCTGCGAGTCCTGCCCAACACTCCGCGCTGTCAGGATCCAAGTGGATCGCCTCCGTGAAAATCTTCTTTGCCCGAGCAGCATCAAACCTGCTCAAAAAATACGAGCCTTTGAAGTACAGGAGTGCGACCTCCGGGTTTACGGGACGAGAGCGCGAGAGCTGGGCTTGCTCTTGCGGAGTCAGCCGAAGGGAGATGCTTTCCGCGATCTCGCGAGCCACCTCTCCTTGCACGGTCAAGACATCGCGCATTTCCCGGTCGTAGGTGTGCGCCCACAAATGGCGGTCGGAAGCCGCATGGATCAACTGCGCAGTGATGCGTACCTTGTCGCCCGACCGGACTACCGAGCCCTCGACGAGGGCCTCCACTCCCAGTTCGCGGCCAATCTGAGCCGCAGTCTTGTGAGTTCCGAGGTAAGCCGCGGCAGACGTATGCGAGATGACGCGGAGCGAACTGATCTGGGCAAGGTTCGTGATCAGTTCGTCGGTCATGCCATCCGCGAAAAATTGCTGCTCAGGATCGTTCGAGAGATTTACCAGGGGCAAGACGGCGATGGACTCTATCGGAGGAGTGTCGGTCGCATGAGAAAGGGACGATTGGCGAATGTGCCAGGCGACGAGGGCGGAAGCAAGGAGCGCCATGGAAGCGCAAGCCCCAATGACCCAATAGAAAGATCGATTCCGATGATGCTCGCTCACCGGCCCTGGAATAGATGACGGATGGGAGGATGCCTCCTGCGCCGGGGCAGGTTCGGCTCCTACGGTGGCTACCGTCGCGATGAAGCGATAGCCTCGCCGCGGCAGTGTTTCCACAAAGATTGGGCGCTCGGAATCGTCACGCAGAGCCGTGCGGATCTGGCGGATACAGTAGTTCAACCCTTGATCGAAATCGACAAAGGTGTCCTCTCCCCAAATACCTTTCCGGATCTCTTCGCGCACGATCAACTTCCCGGGATGGCTGGCCAGCAAGGCCAGCACTCGCGCAGGCTGGGGTTGCAGATTTGCGAGCACTCCGCGCTCGCGCAACTCGCAACTGATAGTGTCCAATTCGAATTCTTGAAATCGAATTACGGCCATAGAGCTATATCGACGCGCAGCAGCATTCTCGCATAGCCCTTGCGGATGGAAAAAGTCTGAACTGTGGAAAGGATAAAGGCGGAGCCGGTTGGAAGGTCTTACCGCGATCTCTTTCCTTTGCCGTAAGATACGGAAAATGGCCAACGAGAATCCCTCCCTCCCCGCCAGCGCCTAAAAATGCCCCATAAAACGGATTTCGGGATTCCTGAGTTTGGCGGTATTGCAAACTCAGGAGACCAATATGGTGCGTACTGCAAGCCTCTGGATTCGAATCAAGGGCGAGTTCGTCAAGAGACTACACTCGGGGACCTCGAAGCACAATTTGCAGGAGGAAAGGCCCCATATGTCCAAGAAAGCTGCAGAGCATCATCGTACCGCCGCCGAGCATCATGAACCCGCTGCTCGACATCACCGTGAAGCGGCTAAGCACCACGACTCCGGGAACCATGAAAAAGCCGCTCGTTATGCCGTCCTCGCCCAGGGACACCAGGAACACGCCGCCCACCACACTGCCGAAGCTGCCAAAGTCCACGTTGAACACCATCGAAGTAGCCCAGCTACGGCTTAGACCTTCGCATGAGGCCTGCTAGCGGGCCGCCGCCCCCAGCGGGCCTCGTNNCGGGCCGCCGCCTCCCCCCGCGGGCCTCTTTGCCCTTCTATCTGCCGTGCCTTCTCAGGAGCGGTTCTAGCATTTTAGTTTCGCCGTTCTTCTCACTCAGCATTGAACAAATCCACCAAAACTGGGGATGCAGGCCCTCGGACAAGCAAAGCGATCCAAGGGCCATTGTCCAGACTCGGCGCTGCCCACTTGCGAAGGATTACTTCGGTAATGCTCTGTGACAGCTTTAGTGCCCTAGTTCACCCCTCACGAGGGTATTTTTCAATAGCAGGGCTGCGTTTGCACAGGTTACAGGGATTTCAGATCTTTGACGCTAAGCGGCAAAGAGACGAAGCCTACAGGCCCGATCGATCAGGCGCCTGCCTACTCTACGGATCATGAAGCGATGACGGACGATCGGTCATTCGAGGAACGGGAACTTTTCAGTTATCGCGATCTTCGAGGAGCGGACGAAGCTTCCGAAGGCACCCCCGCGCTAGCGGAACCAAAACGCCTTGGCCGATATCAGATCGTTGCCGAGCTTGGTCGAGGCGCGATGGGCATGGTTTATGAGGCGTACGATCCTCGAATCGATCGCGTCGTTGCCATCAAGATCATCACTATTTCAGGTGACAGTCCCAGCGAATCGGAAGCGTTTCGGACGAGATTTATTCGTGAAGCCCGGGCCTCAGGTCGCCTGTCTCACCCCGGAATTGTAACCATTTACGACGTTGACGAGGACCCGGTCTCTCACACTCCCTACATCGTTATGGAGTATGTGGCAGGAAAAAGATTGGACACCTTCGCCGAGGAATTACCCTCTCAGCGGATTCCGCTCGAAACCAGCCTTGCCCTAGCGCAGCAAATCGCGGAGGCGCTCGACTACGCTCACGCGCAAGGCATTGTCCACCGCGATATCAAACCTGGCAATGTGATAGTTACCGAAGAAGGTTTCGCCAAAATCGCAGATTTCGGGATCGCGAAAATCGCTCTGACAGAATTCACAGTGCCTGGGCAGGTACTCGGGACGCCCTCGTTTATGGCTCCCGAACAATTCCTCGGGGCCTCCGTTGATGGACGGTCCGACTTGTTTTCTCTGGGGGTGATTCTCTATTGGATGTTAACTGGCGTCAAACCCTTCACTGGCGAAAATGCGGCCAGCGTCTCCTTCAAGCTGGTTTACCAAGACCCGACTCCGGCCACGCAAATCATTCCCAAGTTGCACCCACATTTCGACGCCGTGCTCAGTCATTCCTTGGCCAAGGATCCAGCTGCGCGCTACCAGAGCGGCAAGGAGTTTGCCCTCGACCTTAAACTTCTGCGTCAAGGGGAGCCTCCCAAAGCCCTGGGAGTGCCAAACCCAGGTCCTAGTAAAGCACGAGTCACAGGCCAACGGATCGGCCGGGCTGCCTCCATGGTGCTGAGTTCCGTCGCGGCTCGGACAATGCAAGCACGCAACCAATTCCTGCGGCACTTGTCTTCCCTGGAGTGGCTGCGAGACAGCAGGCGTTTCGCCCTAAAATGGCGCTTCGGCCTAAAAGGGCGCCTCGCCCTGGCCACCTCCGCGGTCTTGATTGCCGCCATCGGTTTCCACCACATAGCCGGTAGACGAACTGCTTTAGGCGGACAGGAGGGTCTCAAGAGTTCGAACTCCGTCGTCGAACCGAGTCGTGTAGCCCTTATCCCAGCAGTGCCAGCATCNNGTCAGCGAAGGTGCAGCCGATTGCGACCGCGCAGTCGATTGCGACCGTACAGCCGATCGCCACAGTGCAGTCGACTGTCTCGGTGCAGTTGCCTGTCCCGGCGCAGCCGGCTGCGAAGGCAACGTTGTTAACGATTGGCGAGCATTCCTTCCGCTCGGCCACGCTCTCGATCTCGGTGGATGGCGAACTTGCGTATCGAGGACAGCTAACCGGTGCTCGTAAGCTTCCCTTCCAGCCGATACGGGGAACTGTATCGGAAGCGATCCGCCTTGCGCCCGGCTCGCACGTTGTCGAAGTGCACGTCGTTTCGGAGCACGATCACTGTGATGAAACCAAGACGATTGAAGGTCAGTTTCAGGCGAACGAGCTGAAAACACTGGCCATCGCGTTCGCGGCGCACAATTCAGATATGCGATTGGCCTGGAAGTAACTGTCAGCCACCGATACGGAATCGAGACCGGATGGTGAAGCGGACCTGAAAAGAGCGTCTGAAAAGTAAGAGACCGCGTGCCTGCGGGTTTGGCGAAGGCTTTTGAGCAGATATTCCGGAGACCGTTATGTCATTTGCCATTCAAGTCGCTGCTAAAACGGATGTGGGCTGCGTTCGAGAAGGCAATGAAGACAATTTCGGTTATGACACACGCCGGGGGATTTTTGTCGTGTGCGACGGCATGGGCGGACACTCTGCGGGCGAGGTCGCTAGCAAGATCGCGGTGGAGACCCTGCTGGGCTATTTCCATGAAGGGCCCCAAAAAGCCTCGGCCCCTCCTCTAACCAAGCCGCCAGAGAACGTTTCAAAGCGCGCCAGGAACTTAGGCGAAGCGATCCAGCTCGCCAACAAGGCTATTCGCGCAGCAGCCTGCCGTGACCAGGAGCAGGCGGGCATGGGATCAACGATTGCTTGTGTTCTTGTGGACGACATTTTTGTCTCGATTGGACATGTTGGTGACAGTCGCGTTTATCTCGTTCGTGAAGGCGCGATTCAACAACTGACGCAGGACCATTCGTTGGTCATGCAGCACGTGCGGCTGGGCCTGATATCTCCGGAGAACGCCGAGGAATCGAAACTGCAGAACATCATCACTCGTGCGCTGGGTCCCGCCGAGATCGTAGAACCGGACCTCGATGAAATGATCGCTGCTTCGGACGATGTTTTCGTGCTGGCCAGCGATGGTCTGACAAAGGTGCTGGGGGACCAAGTGATCCTGGATGTGGTCACGGCAGCTGCGGACCTAAAGTACGCCTGCAACCATCTTATTCAATTGGCCAAAGAGGCCGACTGCGACGACAACATCACCTGCTTGCTCATCCGCTTTGTCGAGGAACGGTGGTACCAAACTTGTCTTCGCAAATTTCGGACTTGGGGAACTGATAATGGCAAAGCTGTATCTTAGGTTTGAGCAACGCGTGATACGAGAGATCGCCCTTTCAGTCGGGGTGGTCACGATTGGCCGTCAGCCAGACAACCTCCTCCAGATTGATAATCCCGCCGTATCCGGACATCACGCCAAGGTCTACTGGGAGGGCGACCACTATGTTCTCGAAGATACCGAAAGTTTTAACGGCACGTATATCAACAATCGCCGCGTCAGCAAAGTGGCGCTTCAGGATGGAGATGTGGCCCTGATCGGCAAGCATACGATCGCATTTCAGGCGCAGGACAGCGAGAATGTTTCTGCACACCACAAGACTGCGGATCGCAGCGTATTTTTGCAACAGCAGGTAGACAAAGCTAGGCCGCGCCAGCTCGATCTTACCGTGGTCTTGGACACGAGAAGCGCCGAAAAAATGCGCGCTCAAGTGGCCGCAGCTTCTGCCGCGGGTGCCACGGGACTCCAAATGCATGGTATCGGTGCAAACCCATCCGCCGTCACGGAGACTGCCGGGCGGCGAAAAATCGGCACCCTGACGGTGACCGACGGTAAGACTAATCGGCGGCATTATGTGCTTTCCAGCAAGCTCAGCGTGATCGGAAAATCGGAGATGGCCAGCATTCGGCTGAAGAGGTGGTTCGCTCCGCGCATCGCCGCTTCGATTCAGCTGCGGGAGGATGGGTACTACATCGTGGGAGCGGGAAGAAAAAGTAAGGTCACAGTGAATGATACAGAAATCAACGCTGGTAAAAAGGAGCTCAAAGCAGGTGACGTAATCGAGGTGGCCGGCATCAGAGCGACCTTTGACTATGAGGGGTGACCGCTGTGGATCCGCTTCATTGTCGTCGCATGCCACGGTTTGGGGAAACTCAGAGGCTGGCTGCCCTTGCCCGGCACTGGACTGCACGATTCCCTCGGGATGGACTGCAATGTTGTCCAAGGAGCCTTTCGGCGTTGAACTGTTTTCTGGCGGCTAGGCATCTCACGTGTACTATTGAGTGGCATGCAGCGCAAAGCGTAATAAGCTTCTGCTCCCAGTCATCTCCGCACCGGCTGCTCACGTCCTTAGGGTTTTAAGGCAAGTACACCCGGCTTGAAGAATGCTCTTGGATTCTCCGCTGTGCCATTGAAACGGCCAGCTTCAGCGCGGCCTTCATGTTTCTGGCATCGGCACGATTTTTTCCTGCGATATCGAAGGCCGTGCCGTGATCGACGGACGTCCGGATAATCGGAAGGCCCAGAGAAACGTTCACCGTATTCTCGAAATCCATCAGCTTCATCGGAATGTGTCCCTGGTCGTGATACATGGCGACCACCAGGTCGAATTCTCCGCGAACCGCCTTGATGAAGAGCGTGTCTGCCGGAACGGGGCCCTGGCAGTCGATGCCGCCAGACTTGGCCGCCTGAACCGCCGGAAGAATCAAAGCTGCATCTTCGTTGCCGAAGAGGCCGTTCTCCCCGGCATGAGGATTCAATCCGCAGACTGCAATGCGAGGCGACTGGAACCCCAGGAGCTGAAGACTCTCGTGTCCCAGCTCAATGGTACGCAGAATACGCTGCACGTTCGGCTCACAGGCTTGGCGAAGCGAACAGTGAGTGGTCACGTGCACCACGCGCAGCCGATCATTGACGAGGAGCATTCGCGAGTCGGCTGCCCCACACAACTCCGCGATGTATTCCGTATGGCCGGTGAAGTGCACTCCGGCCAGAACCACCGCCTCCTTATTGAGTGGGGCGGTGACCATGGCATCCGCCTCGCCATGCAGGGCAAGCAGCGTGGCTGTCCGAACGTAATCCAGCGCCGCCCGGCCGCACGCCGCGCTCAACTCCCCAGCACGCAGAGGCACCCCCTTGAGCTGGTGCCGATCGAGGAACACGGTCGACGACCGTGGTTTCGCATCCTGCAATTGCGGGACTACGTCGGCAGGAACATCGATCCCCAGAGTGGCACCGGTCTGTCTCCAAATGTCCGCGTCACCGACAATCACCCAGCGGGCGATCGGCAGCAGGCTGGGATCCGCCAGAGCCTTGACGATGACCTCGGGACCAATGCCAACCGGATCGCCCATGGTAATTGCGATCGTGGGTTGGACAGTCGGGGTCATGGCTTTGACTCCAGTAGCAACCGAGCGCGCTTTTTCAGTTCGGCCATGCACTGTTTGGCCTTCAGCACGGCCTCGCGATATCCCGCCACTGTCGGCTGGGAACCTCGCAGGTACTGCAGGATGATCTCTTCGGCCTGGATGTAAAGCTCGCACAGCTCGGCCACCGCGGCCGCAATCTGATGCGGAATATTCACGATCCCATTGGCGTCGGCATGCAGCAGATCGCCCGGCTTCACCTGTAGGCCCCCCACGGTCACGGCCACATTGACGTCTGGGAAACGGCAGTAGCCGTGTGACACAATCACCGACGAAGCCCAGCAGGGAAACTGCAAGCGATCTACCTGCTCAATGTCTCGTGCGGCGCCGCTGGTGATCAAACCTGAGAAGCCAAACTTCTGAAACGTCGTGACCATTATTTCACCGTAGGTTGCAGCGCAGGGCGGCTCATCCAGGTCCTGGAAGACGACGATCCTGGGGGCTGGTGTGGCCATCGCCTGGGCAATCAATTCCGGCATGCCCCCGTAGGAATCGCCCGATTCGGCTGGGTAAGCCGCCCGAAATGTGGCAGTCACGGCATAGCCGACCGCAGGGAGCAGTCTTGGATAAATGGCCTTGAGGCTGAGGTTGCTGTAGCCCGCCACGTAGGAGCGGAAATCAAACAGCTCGATTACATTGGCAATGGTGGCTGAATCGACCTTCTGCAACTTGGCCAACTGAGCGGCATCAAGAATTTCAGAAGTCACCTTGCCCCCTGGAATCGCGGTTGGGCCGCGAGAAAATTCACTGCCTGGCAAATAGCTTCTGGGTTCCCAAATCCCCCAGCCTTCGTGCAAATGGGCAAGCGATCGGCCGGGCCACCTACCAGTCTTCCCCAAGGTAAGCCCGGCAGAATTTCACTGCCAAGTTGAATCGCCTCGACTCCCAAAGAGGCGCACACCAGCCGAGCGGTGTCTCCGCCGGAGCAGAATAGTCCCCGCCCGAGAGACGTATTCAGAGCCGCGGAAAGCAAGCGGCGGAGATTTCCGATGTGGACCGAACCCGGAGGGAGAGGAACTACCAGATGGCCCCCGCCTGCCAGCGCAGCCTGCGCTTGATTGGGATCGTCCTTTTGTAAGTCAAAGGTCAAGCATTTTTTGGTCTCTGCCAAGCGCTGCACCTGTTGACACGTCACGGGGTTAGTCGACCCAATGCAAAGGACAACCGGGCCTGCCACCTCCCCCATGGTGACGGAAGCCGCTGAGACCCGCGGCAACAAACTTGCTGGTTCTTTTGCTACGTCCACCTCGCTGTTCATCGCCTTGAGCAGCAACTCGCTCCAGGCAGCCGCCAGCCCGGCGGATCCCACCAGCAAAGGTTGCGGAATAATCTGAACGGCAGCCTCTGCAATTGCCCGAAGGTGGCTCTCCGAAACGGCATCGATGACAATGATTCGAGCCCCGGCGGCCTGGGCTTCCTGAATGCTTTCCATCAGCGTGCCGCCCGCGCCAGTTCCCGCAGGCTGGGGGATATGTGTCACCTTGCGGGCTCCGTGGCCCGTCAATAGCGAGGGCACATGGATGGGATCAACGGGTTCACCCGACTCAACCCTCAGCCAACCATCGAGCAGGATGCGTCCCATCTTCGGGAACGATGAGCTGACCAGAATGAGACGATCTGGAAACTTGTCTCGGATCGCCTCCAGCTCAGCCCCCACGTTGCCCTTGAGGGTCGAGTCAATCTTCTTGTAACACAGTTCCGCACCCGCTGCTGCGATCCAGTCGCATGCCTTTTGAACCTTGCGGCCAGCCTCCCCGGGAGTGCCACCCCGGCTATGATTGACCAGCACCGAAACCCCGGCAAAGGCAACTGGCTCCGGGGGAAGGTCTAGGTAGACTCGGGTTGCCACGCCGCGCAGGCTGAACTGCACTCCTGCATCGCACCCTCCGCTAACATCGTCCGCCAGCATTGCCAAACGGAAGCCAGGGGCCGCATCGCTCATCGGTGCCAAGCGCTCGACGGTCATGCACCGGGCTCCAAATCTAGGCCTCGAATCTCAAGTAAACCGTCTTTTTCTGGAGGTAGTGCTCCAGACCGTGCTTGCTGTCGTCTCCGCCGATGCCACTCCTCCCAGCCGCTGTGGAAGCCGTGGATGGATTCGCCCAGTTCGCGGTTGCTGTAGAGCTCTCCACATTCCAGGTCGCGCACCTCGCGCGTGATGCGATTCATGTCATTGCCGAAAAGGTACGCGGCGAGTCCAAAGCGGGAATCATTGGCCAGCCGCAGTCCCTGCTCAAAATTTTAAAACTCCATCACTGGGATCACCGGGCCAAAGATTTCGTCCCGCATGATCGTCATCTCCTGGCGAACTCCGACCTGTCTCGCGGAAATGGCTCCGCCAGAACCTCTCTGAAAGCATCGGTAAGCTTCGTTCTTCTGGGACACCCCCACCTGGATTTGGGCTGGTCTGTCCCTTCTGCCACCTTGTCGCCTTACCAATCGCAGGATCGTCTTTTTTCATAGCCTGTTTTTCGCCTGTTCTCAGGCGATTGTCAAGAGAAGACTGGGAAGGTCCACTAGTACCGGGCCGACCGGCGCAAACAACTTCCGGATTTCCGCGCGCGGCGATGGAGAGTCCTTGGGATTGCAGGGCAGCGCAACCGAGCAGACAATTGCTAAGCCGTTGTGCGGGCTAACATCTGTACCGAGGGTTCGAATCCCNNAAAGCCGTATCAAGGGTTCGAATCCCTTCCTCTCCGCCAGACCTTCCACGGGTGAGGGCGGCCCTGAAAAGGCTGTCAGTCCCTGTAACCCGATTCTGTCCCAGACTGGTCCACAAGATTCAGTAGGTGGCTCCCCGGAGTTTGCCTCAACTTCTGATGGGGGACGCGACTTCGGAACGTTTGAAGGCAAGGCTACACGCACTGGCACTCTTAACCGGGCAACTCGACGACAGCTTGGTGCAGGAGAGGTTGATTTCGAGTCTTGCGGCGGCGTTTGGGATGCTTGCTTTGACGGCCCGAAGAGAAGCTTTTTTCAGATCGACGCCGACCTAGTCTTCCCTCGGGCCCTGACATCGGTGGCCTTATCTCCCAGGCGCGGCGGCATTCTCGTTGCGGCTGGCGATTCTACTATTCCGGAGTGATCACGGCTTCCTTCCTCGGGATCTTGCGCAGGAAGTCCTCACCGGTTCCAATATGTTGATCTACGAGTCGGGAAGGAGTGTGCGCCAGCCACTCCGCGAGCGAGATGTCCTGGTAGTCCGGCGTGGGAAACACCTCAAGGAATACCAAATCCGTGTTGCCAAGGTTCTCGATGTAGTGCGGCATTGATTTCTCCACATAGCCCACATCGCCATCGTGAAAGTCCATCGTGCGCGCATGTCCGCCCGCGGAAAACACCGTCATTCGCCCCTGTCCTGCCACATAGTACTGCCACTCATCCTCATTGGGATGCCAGTGAAGCTCGCGCAAGCCGCCTGGTTTCAGGGTCACAACCGCGGCGGCAATACTGGTGGCGGGAAAGTTTTTCCGATCGATAATTTTCACGCTCCCACCCGCATTTACCTTGGAGGGCTGCATCGTGCTGGCGAAGAATGCAAAAGTATTCGGCACGGGCCCCGTACCTTGATAGACCTCTTTCTGCTCTTCCGCGAGCGGACGCGGCAGATCGCGCGGAAAGATAAACAGCTCGCGCGTCGGTACATTGCTGAAAGTCGAATCCGGTACGTTAAAGTTTTTCGCCAGCACTTCCTTCGGCGTGTGGTGCATCCAGTCCGTCAAAAGGAAAGTCTCGAATTCGTTGAAGTTGCCATCGTCAAACACCAAAATGAACTGGCAACCATCTGGACCCACGCCCTGAATAGAGTGAGGGATGCCACCTGGAAAAAGCCAGAGGTCTCCAGGGTTAACGTCATCTACAAACGCCCGGCCGTTCTGATCCACGGCTGTAATGCGGGCTTTTCCTGCGGTCATGAAGGCCCACTCTGCACCGACATGCCAATGCAACTCGCGAATGCCACCCTTAATCAACCTCATCTCCACGCCCGCCATTTTCTTCGAGATGGGAAGATCACGAACGGTCACTTGGCGCGTCCAACCGCCCGCCTCAATACGTTTGTGCGCGTAGCTAAACGGGTACTTAAAAGGAGGCTGTCCGCCGGCGTCTGTTTTAGGGGAGAACACGGAGTCGGGCTCGGCGGAATCGAGAGTCTTGTTAATGGGCCCGGGTTGTGTCTCGTTAACTCCGGTGTGGTTGTCGCCGCTCATGTCTCGCGTCTGTTGCGCCGCTGCGATCATTGGCAGGCTTGCCGTTGCGGCCAGAACTGCCGATCCTTTCTCCAGGAAACTCCGACGGCTAGGCTTGTCGATGGTCCCTGCGCTCTCTGCGACCTTCACCTGCTGATCCTCTTTATGGCGTGGCATCATGCGTCCTTTCCTGTGAACTGACGTAGAAAGCCAATTACTCAGTTTCCGGTGCTGACCTCGGCTTTCGGCCCCGAGGAGACCCCTCGGAATCCGCCTACGCGGATCTTGAGCCTTAGCCTCACCTGGAAAAGGCCAGCGTTATTGGCGCTCCGGCAGGCATCATCCGACTGCCAGGCCGAAGTTGTCCTACACCTAATTCCCTGATTACGGGAATGTGGCTCGTTGCGTATTGCAATGCGCCGTCGAGCTTAACACGGGAACAAAGGAAGATGAACTTGTTGGGTCTAATGGCGACGCTCAGAATAATCCGGCCTCGCGATCCGCACCATGATTTGCTACGGAACCTGTGTCGGATTCTGTACTAGCATTAATACCACGCTCAATAGCATTATGGCGGTCACGATCAGCTCAGTTGAAACCGTTGCCAGGGATCGCTCCAAATACAGACACGATCTGCACGCGGTTTGGATGCAGCGAGCCGGCCCAGCGGACAAGTAGCCAGCGGCGGATTGATAGTTCACTGGGAAGCTTCGTTCGGGAGCCTCACGGGGCCGCCTGATTGCGCAGCGAAGTTCCACAGTACGGACAGTACACATCATTTACACCAACCACGCGCTGGCACTGCGGACAACTCGGGCCCAGTTTGTAGTTGCAGCCAGGGCAGAAGTTGAATCCCGTCTGGACGGCGTTCCCGCACTGCGGGCAGGCGCTACGCTCTGGTTGCCGCAGGATGAAGTAGAGGATAAGACCGAGACCATGGGGGATAAAAATGGCCACCAGCGTCCAAAGTATTGAGCTCATCCCGCGGCGGCGTGCGTCGCGGTTCACATAGCCGACTAACAACAAATAACAGCCCAGTACAGTTCCCGCCGCCAGGCCCATCAGCGCGCGGCACCAAGCCGGCGGGGCATGCTGGTGACGAGCCATAACAACATTGAAAAACAATTGCGCGATGGCGAATCCGACCACTGCCAGCGTCCATGCCCACGCCGGAACAATCTTGATTTCCGCAGTGAGCCCAGTTCGAGTTTCGTTTTTCACCTGCATAGCCATGTCCGCTTTCTCATCTCCATTGCTTTTCTTCGTCGTGGGTCAAATGCGTGCCGCGAGCCAGGAGCAGCGCACTCACGACCAGCGCCGGGACGATCCAGAAGAACGCAAAACCCAGCTGCCAAACCGAGCTCGAAACGCCTGCCCACGCGCCCATCCATTCAAAGGTCCGCCAGAGCAAGGGAGTCGTGATTGCGGCTGAGAGCCCTACAAATAGGCATGACGCGCACACCAGCCAGGTCCGTTCCCGTTGTTGCCGCAGTTCGAGAGACCGTGTGCGCACCCGCATCTGCGTGGCTCGCACCAGGGCGGAATCAGCGGCCAGGGGCTGGGAACGCAACGCGCGAACCACCCGGCCAGCCGCTTCCTCATAATCGCAGCAGGCTACGCACTCTTGAAGATGGGCTCGCAGCCATGTCTGCTGCCCTTCAGGGAGGTCTTCCGCCCCAGCCAGCGCGATCAGTTCCTGTGCCCGTTCATGTATGCTCCGCGTCACGCCTGTGTTCCCTCCAACCGCCCCATCAGCAGGTTGAGCCCGCGATACAATCGCGATTTCACAGTGCCCAATGGCGCCCCAGTCACCGTGGCAATCTCCTCCAAAGCCAATCCATCCTGGAAGCGCAACACGATTGCCTCACGGTACTCCGCCGGAATGCCGACCAATGCCGCACCGATGCGTTCGGCCTGCTGGAGCTGCGCCACTACTTCCCATGCCGAAGGGCGGGGATCGGCCGGTTCGAGCGGGGCATGCTGTTCGTCCTCCATCAGCCCATCCAGGCTGACAGGACTTTTCTTCCGCAAATAGTCGATGGTCAGATTTCTGGCTACCGCGTAAAGCCAGGTGCTGAATTCGTGCCGGCCGTCGTACTGGTGGCCGCGTTCCAGGACGCGAATCCAGGTTTCCTGGAAGAGGTCCTCCGCCAGCGCACGATTTCCTGATAGGTAGACCAAATAACGCAGGAGCCGATGCTGATACTGCTCGATGAGACGGTCTAGTAAGTCTGGATCACGCCGGCGGAGACCGCGAGCAATTGCGCTGGCCTCGGATTCCATCGTATTCAAGAAGCAATAAGCTATGGCGTTCATGCTACCCGGATATACGGGCGAGGAGACCAGAAAGATGCAGGATGGAAGAAATTCCTCCTGCAGCGAGTTAAACCATCCATATTCAGCTAGATACCAATCGGAAGATACCAGCCGTCGAGTCCGGCATGGCTTGTGCGCTAGTGAATGAAGGACCGAGCGGCCGGGTTTTCTAAAGGCATCACCCTCAGCCACAGGGCGCCGAGCAGGCCCGACGGCAGGGGCTGCAAATTGTCCATGCCTTGCGGAACAAATCGTTCCCCGTAGCGATCGTTCAGTAGGCGATAGTCGGGAAGGGTGCCTCCAGCCAGGGAGTTAATCGCCGTATTGCCGACGACGATGCGCAGTTCATTGGTCCCCGCTTTCAGGAATGATCTCAGCTCGATGGTGTATGGGGGATGCCATACCACGCCGGTGCGCTTGCCGTTGACATAGATCTCCGCGGCTTCCCGGAGCGGTCCCTCTAGGAAGGCCCGGAGGTTAAATGTCGGCAAGGGATCAGGTTTCGCCACCGGCGTGCCTTTTCCGAAATCCAGGACCAGAGAAGTCCCTGAGGTCAGATCGGCCGGGAGCTCGATTTCTTTTTCATAGGTGACCTGCCCGGAATAGTACTTGAAAGTCTCCTCTTCGCTCCAAGAGTGAAGGGTGGCCATGTGGATGGTCTGATGCAAGCCGTTGAAGGTAAGGTTCCAATCGGTGGAGAGATCGATGACTTTCAAGGGCGGACCCGAAGCCCATACGGGCGCTGGCTTAATGACGGAATCTGTAAAAAAGATGAGCCGCGATTCATAAGGCTGGAGGGAGACCTCGATCTTGGCCATATTCTCCACAGGCGAGACCCGGCCGGTGAAGGGATCCCACCACTCGGCGTGTTTCGCGGTTTGACGGAACTTTGCCAGCACGCTAAGCGGCTGGTTGCTGGTATTCGCGATGAAGTACAGGTCCCCGGCACTCAGCTGGCGGTGAATGAACCCGATCTCGGGAGCCTTCGGAGAAAAAATTACGTCCGGTTTGAAATAGGTTGCGGCAGCACTCCCTATCTGGCTCTCATCTTCTACAAAATGACCCAGGGCACCTTTGTCGCGGAACAAGCGTTGGGAGATTTCCTGTATCTGTTGGCTGTCGCTCTCTGCGTTTAACAACCCCGGAGCAGTCGAAGGCAAGCTACGTGTGGCAATGACAATTCCCCCATGCAGCGCGTATTGCTCGATTTTCCGGTAGGTGGCAGGCGGCAGGCGCTGGATGGCGGGCAGGATCAGCACGGAATAGGGAATGCCGAGAGTGTCGATGGCATCCCCGTCAATAAAGTCCAGGTTGAAACCCGCGTCGAGAATCTGCGCGATCACCCTGTTCCCCAGCAATTCTTGCATGGATTCATCGATGCTCACATCTTCCCCACGGGTATTGAACCCGGTCTGTGTGGTTACTGATACGGACGACTCGCGAGCGATGGTGAAACTGGCCCATGCATCATCGTTCGGTAACAGCAACGCCACATCGTTGGCCGGCTTGCCCTGGCGTAGCGCAAAGCTAACGCGCTGCAGATATCCGGTCAGGTCCGGCATGGCGAACCACCAGGGATTATGGGCGTTCAAGGCGCCGGCAGCGTACATGCGCCATCCCGGCTCCCCGGCAATCCGCGGCGAGTAGGGCCAGCCGTGCCCGACCAACTGGTTGATCCCCTGCAGAAAATGCAAATCCGCTTCGACCTTCATATCGAGCGGCGTAGCGCGAAAGGCTGGGGAATGCAGCCAGGTCCAGGTTTCCGAAGAGATGACGGGCCTGCCGAACAGATGACCTGCCGACGCCGCCAAGCGCGTATCGGAGAACTGCCGCCACATCAGCAACGTTGCCTTGCCCTCACCTTCAGGAAGGTCTTCGTATTGGTTGCTGGAGAGCGTGACGGGAGGGAATCCATAAGTTTGCGAGCGGAGCAATGTGTGATGGCGGATCGCCCATGCGTGCAGCGGCGCGAGGTAGTGCTCGTTTGCGAGCTCGGTGAGCGTCTTCCCCCAATCGTGTCGGATTGCGGACGTCTCCGGACCGGCATCGGCGATCAGCGCCGGCAAATGAGGAGCGAGGTCATAGCCGCGCCGCTGGCGGAACTGCTGTAACAGATCTCCCGTCCAATTGGATCCGTAATCTTCCAGGCTGTCGCTGAATACCGCGTACGGAGGATGATCAGCGAAGGCTTCCATTAACCGATCCCCGACGGCGTGAAGGTGAGTCTCGATAGCGCCCTGATCATAGTGGTCGAGGACCAAGCCCTCCGCCCCGACCGCTGGCCGTTTTACCATCATTCCGGTTCGGCTGGAGATAAAGAAAACTGCGCTGTAGGGACCGTCCAGGTCCGGGGAAATCTGCAGGCGTCCATTATTGATCGCAGGCATTGGGATCTGCTTCGCTTCTTTGAAGGCCAGCCCATCGCCAGAACCAGGAACTAAGAACGCCGCGGCCCATTGCTCGCCCGCTGTCATGCTAGGTGTTGCGATCGAACGCGCCCCAGATGGAATAGCAACTCTCTCAACTCGCATTTCACCCGCAGCTTGAGTGATCGGAATGTGCGGCCCCCCAAAGGGCCAGCCACTTCCAAGGGTGATGTCGACCCGCATCCCGAGCGCCCTGGCTTCCGCGGCCGCAAAGCGCAGGGCGTCAATATGTTTGTCCGAAAGAAATTGCAGGTTATGGAAACCGGTTTGAGGGTCATCCAAGTCCTGCGGGTACAAGGTGGCGATCTCCACGCCTCCAATGCCTGCGGCCTTCATCTGTTCCAGCTCCCGCTGGATTTCGGGTTTCGTGACGGCTGGGCCGAACCACCACCAGCGCATCATGATCCGGCAGTCATCCGGTGGATGTGCGAATGACTCTGTTAGCCGGGCCAGGTTTGTCTCCGACTGGGCAGGGCTCGCAGGAACTTGCAGCCAAACAAGAAAGAATAGAACTCCGCATACCATAGTCCTGGTCAAGCTCCGCTCCTTGTCTCCCCGCCAACTACCCATCGAGTGGGACTTAGCTTTAAATCGTGTGCGTCGGGCGCTGCTTGGTATTGTCCGGGCAAATAAACCAGGCGATCTAGGCATAATGCTTCCACCCCAGGGCTTTGAACTGCCAGGTCCGCGT
>PKYX01000275.1:0-13270 GCA_003132825.1 Acidobacteriaceae bacterium | reverse complement strand
GCAAAGCTTCGGATAGGGAACCAGCCTCTCTCATCGACCGCTTCCTCCAGAACGCGTAGTCGCGATTGAATTCGTCAGCAGCTTCGCCGAGGTTCGAATTGTTCCAAGACCGAACCACAAATCGCCTTTTGCCATCCCTCCACCTCAAAGGTCATGACCGTCTGTAATTTGGTTTGGCACAGAGAGCAGTCGTAGTCTCCGAGAAGCGTTCCGGAGAGCCGCAATTTTAGCTCGGAACAAACAATACTCCGATGCTGCGTGCTGGGAAACAGCGCTATATACGGACGAAGATGGTCTTGCCGCTGCGCCTGTGCTTGGAGGGTGCGGAGGACCACGAAGCTACGTTCGCCCACACGATTGATATCAGTCCGGTCGGAGCGCAGTTGGGTGGACTCCATACATCGCTCCAGCCGGGTGAAGTCGTTATCCTGCAGCACCGGCACAATAAAGGCCGCTTTCGCGTTATATGGTCAAAGCAGGTCGGCCCCGCTGAGCGGCGGGCGGGTGTTGAGTCCGTGGCCGTCGAAAAGTCGGTCGGAGCCGAAATCAACGTCTGGGGCTTGGAACTGCCGAAATCGGAGCCGGGGGGAGATTCCGCGAACCCGTCTCCAGATACTTCCTTCGCGACGTGGCTCCAACAATTCAAATGATCCGTTTTCTCTGAGTGCCCCTCCCTAAAAGCAACAAACTTGGCTATGATTTGTTCTCCGACGCTTTTTTCTGCCTGCACCCAAGGAAAGCGTTGTGGAATCGGCCCAGGAGGCAGCGAAAGCCACCTCCCCGGCGATCCAGCAGGAGTCCGGCCGGAAAATCCGATTGTGCTGATGGCGCAAAGGCTTCTATGATGCGATTGTAGGTACGTCGAAAGAGCTCGTCGAGATCAGCGGCAGGGTTCGGCGACTGAGCCTTCGTGAAGCAAGAGGGGATTCTCCCGAAAGAAGGTGCCTGGCGTGACCACCGTGCAGCCAAATTCCTCGAAGTCGGACAGCTATCTGCCACAGTTGGTGCAGCAGGTACTGGACCAGGAAAAGCAGTACCAAAGCCTGCAGCCGGGACCCCAGAAGCAGGCTCTGACCCGAAGACTGTTCGGGGTCATGAGCCGCGTGTACATACACCTGCTAACTCACGGGGAACTGGATCAGGCGAGATTCTGGCTCGAAGGAATGAAGGCAACACTTGAGCCGCCCCCGGCAGGACGGTAACGGAAGCCGGGAACGCGATTCGTATCTACTTTGCCTTCGCCGCAGAAGCCAACAAGATCGCCCGCGGCACGCAAGGTTGACGCTCAGCCTCGACCACCCCAGGAAAACCACAACCCTTGGAAACACCGGAGTAGTGCGTTCTTGCATCGTTTCACATGGCTTGCGGAAGCGCCCATGCGAACAGAACGCCGCCACTGCTGGTCAGCAAGTATTGGCGACCGTCGAGTTCGTAGGTGATCGGGGAACTCTGGATGTCTGAGCCTGAGCCCGCATGCCAAAGGGTTTTGCCGTCGCTTGAATCCAACGCCAGGAAGTTCCCTTGGGCGTCGCCGGTGAAAGCGAGTCCTGAATCTGTCGTCAGCACTCCGGCGCCCGACCCTCCGGGCCCAAGTTCATGGCTCCAACGAATCATGCCGGTTTGATAGTCAATGGCCTCCAGTACGCCTTTGCCCCAAACGCCATAGTCCGCCCCTGCCCACCCGTAAGACCCATCGGCCGGCTTGGCAAAATAGATGCTATAGCTCGGATGGGCGTCGACGATAAACAGTCCGTTCTTGGTGTCGAAGCTGGGGGAACGGTAGTTGGTCAGACCGCCCTCGTCGGGGGCCACCAGGCGTCCATCGGGCGCCGGCTCTTTGGCGGGATTTGGAATCGGGCGGCCCTGCTTATCGACTCCGAGCGCCCAGTTCACAGGTCCGAAAGGAGCGGTCAAGAGGTTCTTGCCGTTCGTGCGGTCGAGAACGAAGAAGTAGCCGTTGCGCGAAGTCTGCATAAGCATCTTCTTCGGCTCGCCGTGAAACTCTCCGTCGACCAGCACTGGAGTCTCCACGGCATCCCAGTCGTGCGTGTCGTGCGGAGAAGCCTGGAAGGACCACACCAGCTTGCCGGTATCGGGATTCAGGGCAACGATGGCGCAGGTATAGAGATCATCGCCCGGCCGCGTCGATCCATTTAGAACGGGAGTCGGGTTTCCGGTTCCCCAGTAGACGAGATTGAGATCGGGATCATAGGTGCCCGTCATCCACGTCATGCCTCCCGTCGGCTGCTGGGGGGTTCCGGCAGGAGGAGTGGCATCCCACTGCCATTGGGTTGCGCCCGTTTCCGGATCAATCGACCGGATGAAGCCGCTTAAGTTATCAAAATCGCCGGAAACACCAACCAGCAGGTGGTTCCCGACGATGAGCGGCGCCATGGTTGTCCAGTAGCCCTTCGTGACATCCGCGACCGTCACGTTCCAGCGCACGGTCCCATCTTTGGCGTTGAGAGATAGAAGGTGGGCATCGGGAGACAAGAAGAAGAGATATCCCTGGTACATTCCCACGCCGCGATGGCCGATGTGCAGCCCTTTGTTCGGTGGGTAGGTGTAGTGCCAGATCATATGGCCGGAGCGCGCATCGACGGCCCAAATGTTGTCCGGAACGGTAAAGTACAAAATGCCATCCACCAGCAGCGGCGAGGACTTGATTTGAGCGAGCTGATCCGTCTGGAAGGCCCAGGCCAGGGCCAGATTTTTCACATTCTGCGGTGTAATCTGAGTGAGCGAGCTGTGACGTCTGCCGGAATAGTCGCCGTGATACTCCGGCCAACTGTCAGGCGGCGGATGCAGAAGCATTTGAGCATCCACTCCTTGCGCAAGCATCAACCCGCAGGATGCAATCACGATCAGTAGACTCGCGGTAGGAAGAACTGCAGCCTTCAGAAAATTCATATCGGGCCTCGAACCAACGCGCCGCAACCACCGACTAACGCAGCGTCTGCAAATATGCCATCAGATTGTGGATGTCGGCATCTGTGTACCTGCTGAACAGATCAACATGGGCATTCACCGGCGCGTCGATTTGGTACTTCACATCGCTGGTGCGCGACGATCGGTACATGCCTGTCGCATCGATCAGTCCAATCGTAAACTCATCGAGATAGGCCAGATTGCCGCTGAGCGTTTGACCTGAAGCAAGAGTGATTGTGACCTTGGATTTTGCATTCTCCGGATACAGCATCTGCTCCTCGAGCTTGAGGCCACGGTAACGCGATGCGATGCCGGCGAGATCTCCCGTCGGCGAATGGCAGTTCACGCATCCTCCCGGGCCGTTGAAGTACTGCTTGCCCGCCTCGAGGTTTCCGGTTTGGAGATCTGCGACATCGACACCCTTGCGGTCGCCCTTTTTCGTGAGTGCGTGATTCTGCTGGGTATGGATGAAAGCCGTGAGGCTCGCGATCTGCCGATCAGAAAAATTGAAGCGTGGCATGCCCTTCTCAGGGCGTCCCTTGCGTACCATGGCGCCGATCTTGTCTCCATTCACATCCTCGGTCACCATCTCGGAGCGCGTAAGATCCGGCCCACTCTCTCCACCGCCGGCATCCCGACCATGGCAAAAGGAGCAATTCTGCTGAAAGACGGAGCCGCCATCCTCGACCAGAGCGGGCGGGTATGACTTCGGCGCAGGGGCTGCTCCCTGCCGGATTCTGCTCGGAGTTTGCGTGTTAGCGGCGGAGGTTTGTGCGCCGGAAACGGCGAGGCTCAGGAGCAACGGAGCCGCCAACAATACCGTCCAATGCAAGGCCGAACCAAGAAAAGTTATCCCGCGAAATATTGCCGGGCGCTTCATCTCACTCGAAAACGCTTCTGGTCTCATTCTTCGCCCAAATCCTTGCCATTGCTGCCGTTAGGAACAGCAAAAGGCGCGAGTTGATTTCATCAATCGCAAAGCTCCGACGGACGATCCCCGAGGGAGTTTCAAGCAGGGCTCGGGCTCATCGCCAAACGCCAGTCATGCCAGGCGAGTTTTCCTTCGCCAGTCCCACGGTCGGCAAGCAGAGTGCACCTATTCCAGCCACTGCGGATTGTGGAATGTGCCATCGAAGTTGTGCGCGGTTTTGTAAAGTTCGTACTCTCCGCTTTGTGCCGCTTTTTCCGTCTTGGCCAAAAGCGCGGTAACTTGCTCCTGGCTCAGGGGACGAAAAGTCCGCGCAACTCTCAGCGCCTGCTCGAGGATGGGCAGCGAGTCGCAGCCGGTAATCACCACGCTCGTCGGCAGATTGAGCGCGTACTGCAGGCACTCGACCGGTTCCGCCGTTTTGCTCTGAAGAATCAGACTGTCGCCCATCGGCTTCATGGCCAGCACGCCGATGTTGTGCCTCACCAGCACCGGAAGCACTTTCTTTTCAAAGCTGTCGTAGTGCGCGTCCATCAGGTTCAGCGGCATCTGCACCGTGTTCAGTGTGAAGTTCTGGGCGAACGCCGTCTCTAGCATCTTGAGGTGAATGTCCGGGCTCTTGTGCCCGGTGAATCCGATATAGCGTACTTTTCCTTTTTCTCTGGCTTCAACCACCGCCTCCATTCCTCCGCCGGGGGCAAAGATCTGATCGGGGTCGGTGTCACGGATCACCTCATGAAACTGCAGCAGGTCGACATGATCGGTTTGCAGCCGGCGCAGACATTCATCGATCTGCTTGGCCGATCCCTTCTTCGTCCGGCCGTCGATCTTCGTCATCAAGAACGCTTTCTGCCGGTATCCATCGCGCAGGGCCTTGCCCATGCGGATTTCACTTTCGCCGCCGTTGTAATCCCAGCAGTTGTCGAGGAAATTGATGCCTTCCTCGAGGCCGGTCCGGATAATGCGAATGCTTTCCTGCTCGTCGCTCTGCTTGCCGAGATGATATCCCCCCAGCCCAATGCAGGAGACTCTTGCGCCTGTGTTTCCCAGCGTCCGGTACGGAATGCCGTTCCTGGTTTCGGCCGCCCATGCATACGGAAGCAGACTGCCTCCTACTACGGTGCCGACGGTGGCCTCCAAGAACCTGCGCCGTGTAAGCGCGCTGTTTGGCTTTTCGCTGTCATCTCCCAAAAGGGGTTTCATAGCGGCCTCCGCTGTTGAGCGTAATGATAGTTGAGCGCCATGATAAATGACTTGGCAATTCGACTGCCATATCTGGCCCCCGTCGGGAGTGCTTTCCGCCACGATGGTTCCTCCATAAACCCCCAAGCCAGAGTCGCCGGTCGCACGCGTGCTGCGACGGGCTTCTGCGATAAAACCCGTTCACCGACGGTTCTGAGTCGCGTTCTACGCTGCGGTGACGCAGAATGCGTTGGATCTCCGGGCCGTCAGCGCGAAGACGGTTCCGAGCCCCAGGGCCAGGGGGACCGGTTCGGCCAATCGTTCGGATTAGCCAGGCAGCGCCCCCGGGCTATTTCACAAATTGCAGGCCGTGGGGCACGAAGGAAGCAAAAACATACGCATAGAGCATCACGATGATTCCCACGATCGCCCCGAGCGCCACCGAATGCCAGGCCACAAAACGGAAAATAGCTGCTTCGTTGCCCACCTGCTCGGTTGCCGCGGTCGCGATGGTGATGGATTGGGCGTCGACCATCTTGCCCATGACTCCGCCGGCGCTGTTGGCGGCGCACATAAGGATCGGGTCAATGCCCAGTTGTTGCGACGTGATGCGCTGCATGCTGCCGAAGAGCACGTTCGAGGAAGTGTCACTGCCGGTGAGCGCCACCCCCAGCCAGCCGAGAAATGTCCCGAAGAACGGATAAAACCATCCTGTGCGTGTGAAGGCCAAGCCCAGCACGGCATCCAGACCGGAGTAACGCGTAACGTAACCGAGACCCAGCATGAACGAGATGGCAATCATCGCCACCCGCATTCGTTTCAGGGTCCGCCAGAATACCTTCATGAGCTGTACGGGATTCAATCCCAGGAGCAGCCCGGAAATGACCGCGGCGAACCAGCAGCCGGTGCCGGTTGCCGATAACCAATTGAAGTCGTATCTTGCGGCTTCGGGAGTGGGCTTAGGCACGACCGGCGCAGCCCGGTATACGGCGTTGTGCAGGTAAGGTACGTCCCATCCCGGCGGACCCGGGCGAGGTTTGCCGTTGGCCAGCACCACCTGGAAAGCGGGCGTCGTCGCTCGATTCATGGCGAGCTTGATCGACGGCAATCCCCAGAGAAGCACACAGATCGACAGGATGGCGAAGGGCATCCATGCTCTCAGAACCTGCCCCGCGGAATAGGCGCGGGCCTGAGCGACGCCGTCGAAATCCCTGGCGCGCCACTGGCCACCGGCACTGTCGGAAATCTCGGCGGATTGAGGAGCCACGGCCAAGGGCGCGTCGTAGTCGAACCGCCAGATTTTCTTCGGCTTCCAAAACCGGAGAAACACAACGATGGCAATCATTGACACCACGGCGGCCATGATGTCGACCAGGTTGCTATCCACATGGTTCGACCAGAAGAACTGGGTGAACGCGAAAGACAACCCGACCACCAGAATTGCGGGAAAGACTTCAAACGTTTCTTGCCATCCCACCATGGTGCGAACCAGCCAAAAAGGAACGATGGCGGCGGTGAAAGGAAGAATGCGGCCGATCATGGCGTTGAGATCGGATTCCGGCAGAGACGCAGCCGCGGCTAAGGTGTGGACCGGAGTGCCGATCGCGCCCCAGGCCACGGGCGCCGTGTTAGCGATCAAATTCAACGCCGCGGCGTGAAACGGCTTGAAACCAAGTCCGATCATGAAAGCGCCGGCAATGGCCACGGGCGCGCCGAACCCGGCGGCGCCCTCGATGAATGCGCCAAAGCAGAACGCGACCAGAAGAACCTGCAGCCGCCGATCGGGGGTAATTGCGGCGATCGATTCTTTCATGATTTCAAATTGTCCGGTTTCGACTGAAATGTCGTAGAGGTAAACCGCCGCCAGGACGATCCAGGCGATCTTGAGGATGCCGAAGGCGACCCCGTAGCCGAAACTGATCGCAGCCAGGGGGAGCGGCATCTTGAAAAAGACAATCGCCACGGCGATGGCGGTCATGGCCCCGGCCATGGCACACCAATGCGGCTTGATTTTCAGCCCAGCCAGCAGCCCGAGGAGCACAACGATGGGAAGAGCGGCCACGATGGTGGAAAGCCACCAGCGGCCGAAGGGATCGTAAACTTGAGTCCACTGCAGGACAGCCTCCTTGCCCAGGATTCAGCTCTCGTTCAGCTTCTGTGAGACTGCCATCAGCCGGCTTCCCAGCTCCTGGGAACATTCACGTAAGAACGGTCGAGCGCGGTCGTGGATGGGCATCCGAGAAGCCGCAGGGTACGTCCTAGGTCCGTGCGTAGGATTTCGATGGCGCGATTGACTCCTGCCTCGCCCGCCGCCGCCATTCCGTAGGCGTAGGCGCGGCCGCAGAGCACGGCGCGCGCTCCCAGGCACAGAGCCTTGACCACATCGGCGCCCCGGCGAATGCCTCCATCCATCCATATTTCCGCTTGTCCGTTCACAGCGCTGACCACCTCGGGCAAGGCGCGCAGGGCAGCCGCGACGCAGTCGAGCTGGCGGCCCCCGTGATTGGAAACAGAAATCGCGGCCGCGCCTTCATCGATGGCGTGGCGCGCGTCATCACCGGTCAGGACGCCCTTGACGACGATCGGGCCGCGCCAGAGCTCACGAATCCAGCGCAGATCGCTCCAGGTCACCGCCGCAGCCGCAAGCGCGGCGTTGATATCGACCAGCGGCAAGGGTCCTTTGCCGGGCACGACAACATTGGGGAGTGCGGGAAGGCCGCCATCATAAAGAAAACTCGCGAGCCATCCGGGGCGGGAGAGCACTTGCGGCAAGTGGATGCTTTTTTCGAGCCACCCTCCAGAGATAAGCTCTTTCATGCCATTGCGGTAATCGCGCTCGCGGATTCCGGAGACTGGCGTGTCGATGGTGACGACCAGTGCCGCAAACCCAGCCTGGCGTGCCCTCTCGATCACGGCCTCCGCCGCCGCGCGGCCGCCCATCAAATAGAGCTGGTAGAAGACTGGTCCGGAAGAGGCCGCCTTGACGTTTTCGAGCTTGTGGCCGGAAATGGTCGAAAGGATGTAGGCGGTGCCGGCGTTTCCGGCCGCGCGAGCCGCGGCCACTTCGCCGCCGGGATGCATGAGACGGCTGTAACCGACCGGTGCCAGCAGGAAAGGAAGGGAGAGATCGAACCCCAAGACCCGCGTGCCCAACTCAGAGTTTGCGACTGTAACTGCTTGCCGGGGCCGGAAAGTGACGTCCTCGAACACGCGGCAATTCTCCCGCAGGGTCACTTCTCCTTCGGCGCCGCCATCGAGATAGTCGAACACTGCTCGCGGAATTCTACGGCGCGCGATGGAACGGAGATCATCGATGCAAACCACGCGGGGTGAGGCCACTCTGCGGGACGTGATAGTCATCTGGGGTTGCGACCTGAGAAGGCGGTGAGGTCGAGCTCCTTGAGCGATCTGCGCTTACCTGCCGCATGGTCTTCGGCGAGGGATGGCTGGGCTGCGATTCCAGCGCCCAGATTGTATCTCAGACCTGAAACGCGCAGACGACTATCTGCCGGATTCTGGGACTTGCCAACCAACGGCGGTCGAAGCGGCGGCGGTGAGGTAACGCGGAGAGCAGGATTTACAATCCCGCCTCATGCTTCCCCATTTCGAAGAGTATTCTTCTCCGCATGGCAGAATCAGAGACCGCAGCCAGCGCAATCCGACGACCCGTGCAGAGTGTTATTCCGTGGATTTGACGAATGGTGGAAAGGCCGCCTGGGGGCCGAGTCCGTGGCCGCCGCTGTCGCCTTCCGGCGGACGACACAGCACTGAGAGGAACTTTGAAGAACTATAAGATTGCGGTCATTGAGGGAGACGGCATCGGCCGTGAAGTCGTTCCTGAAGGTCTTCGAGTCCTGGAGGCAGCGGGGCGCCGCTACGGCATCGATTTTTCTTGGCGGCATTTTGATTGGAGCTGCGAAACCTATCTCAAGACGGGCAGCATGATGCCGGAAGACGGCCTGGATCAGCTGCGCGGCTTCGACGCCATCTACCTGGGCGCGGTGGGGTATCCGGGAGTGCCCGACCATATTTCGCTCTGGGGGCTGCTGATCCCCATCCGGCGCGGGTTTCACCAGTACGTCAATCTGCGTCCCGGCCGCTTGATGCAGGGCGTCTACTGCCCGATCAAGGGTTTTCAGCCCGGCCAAATCGACTTCTGCATCGTCCGCGAAAACAACGAAGGCGAGTACTCCGAAGTGGGCGGCCGCCTCTACCGCAACACCGACGCCGAGTTAGCTCTGCAGGAAACCGTATTCACGCGCCTCGGTTGCGACCGCATCATGCGCTATGCTTTCGAACTGGCAGCCACCCGCAAAGCCCACCTGACCTCGGCTACCAAGTCGAACGGCATTGTCTACACCATGCCCTTCTGGGATGAGCGCTTCAACCTGATGGCCAAGAATTTTCCCGGCGTGCGCGTCGACCACTATCACATCGACATTCTGACGGCTCACTTTGTGAACCACCCTGACTGGTTCGATGTGGTGGTGGGCTCGAATCTGTTTGGCGATATCTTGTCCGACCTGGGCGCGGCGGTTGTCGGATCTATCGGCCTCGCGCCCTCCGCCAACCTCAATCCGGAACGGGCCTATCCCTCCATGTTCGAGCCGGTGCACGGCTCCGCCCCTGATATTGCGGGCAAGGGAATCGCCAACCCAGTGGCTCAAATCTGGTCCGGCGCGATGATGCTCGACCATCTCGGCGAACCCAAGGCGGCGCAGGCGGTCGAAAAGGCTTTCGAGACGGTGCTGGCCCGGCCGGATGTGCATACCCCCGATCTCGGCGGCAAGGCCAGCACCCGCGATATGGGGGAAGCCATCGCAGCGGCAGTCTCGGTGGTGGCCGAGGCCGAATGAGTCTCCTGCCGCTTTCGGACGTCGCGCAGAGTGCCAGGCGCCGCATCGGCCGCCGCTTGCTTCCGTTTCTCTGGTTGCTCTATGTCATTGCGTTCCTCGACCGAGTGAATGTGGCGTACGCTGCCCTGCAAATGTCCCACGATTTGAATTTCAGTGAGCGAGTGTTCGGCTTTGGCGCCGGAGTCTTCTTCCTCGGTTACGTCTTGCTGCAAATTCCTGGAACCCTCATCGTCGAACGCTGGAGCGCGCGGCGCTGGATCGCCCGCATCATGATCGCTTGGGGAATCTTCACCGTCTTCATCGGACTAGTTCACACCGCTCATCAGTTTTACGCCGCAAGATTTCTACTGGGTGCCGCCGAAGCAGGGTTTTTCCCCGGCATCCTCGTCTATCTCACGCACTGGTTCCGCCACGAGGATCGCGCCATGGCCATTGCCGCCTTCATGACCGCCATCCCAGTTTCGAACATTTTCGGGTCCCCACTCGCGGGCCAGATTCTAAAACTCCAAGGGTACGGCCTCGAAGGCTGGCGTTGGTTGTTCATCCTGGAGGGGGTGCCCGCGGTTATTCTTGGGGTGCTGACGCTTTTCTATCTTACCGACTGGCCTGGCCAGGCGTCCTGGTTGCCCAAGGAGGAATCCGACTGGATCACCGCCGAACTGGATTGTGAAAAACGGGGAAAGACGGCCCAGCGCTCCTTCACTATCTGGCAGGCTCTCCGCTACCGCGACGTGATCTTGCTGACGGCCGTTTACTTCATGGGGAGCACCGGCATCTACGGATTCATCATCTGGTTTCCGACCATCTTGAAGCGCGCCTCCGGACTTTCCACCACCGCGGTGACCTTCCTGGTAGCGCTGCCGTACGCCGTAGCCCTGATCGCGATGCTACTGAACGGCTGGCATTCCGACCGCACGCAAGAACGGCGCTGGCACACTGCGGTCCCGTTTTTTTTTGGCGGAGCTTCTCTGATCTTGGCCATCGCCTCCGTTCCTCACATCTGGACGCAGCTTGTCTTCTTTGTGATCTTCGCCGCGTGCGTTCACTCCTACCAGCCACCTTTCTGGGCCCTCCCCACTACCATTCTCAGCGAATCCGCTGCCGCCGCTTCCGTCGGCCTCATCAATTCCATCGGAAGCCTTGGAGGTTTTGTCGGCCCTTTTGTGATGGGTTACCTCGTGACGCGCGCCGGCTCATTCGTTTCCGGACTGGCCTGGCTGCTGGCCAATCTCCTGCTCGCCGGAATTCTTATTTTGTGTATACGAATCCGGCGCGCTGGTTCCGCCATAGCTCCGGCGTGAGATGGGAATAGACTGAAGCAACACCCGGCCTGCGAACCACGATTGCGCTGCAAGGTGGCGCAATCGAAGACTCCACTTCAATTGCGCGATTCCGATTGCGATGCCGCGGTCGAAAAGCTTGCCTTCCTCCTTCTTGGAGTTCAGCGACCGGCCTGCCACACGATGGAATCATGGGAATGCTTCGAGCCCGCACAAGACTTAAGGACCGCTAGAAGGAGAGCGTTAACATCTGATATATGCTGACTGAATGAGTGGCGGGCGAAAATCGGACAGCGCACTTTTGGCGCCTGCGATCGGCAGCGCAATGTTCGAGGGGTTTTGCCGGACATTTTTTTCCTGCTATTGTCCGCTCGCGGTGGAGGGACGGCACCACTTGCCTGGCGGGCCCTTCCTCCTATGTAGCAATCACACCAGCCATATTGACAGCGCGGCGTTAATGACCGCCAGCGGGCGTCGCTTTCGCACTTTCGCTCTGCTCGGCGCCAGTGACTATTTTTTCCATGCTGGGAGCGTCCGTTGGCTGGTATCGCCGTTCATGAACGTCATACCGATCGAGCGCCGACCCCGTCCCAAATCCCTTGCCGCCTGTTTGGCGATGTGCCGCCGGTTCTTACGGCAAACCGGTGGAATCCTGATCCTGTACCCGGAAGGCACACGATCGCCTGACGGTGAGATGCAGGCGCTGAAAACCGGTGCCGGCTTGTTTGCGGTCGAGCTGGGCGTACCACTGGTTCCCGCATTCATCGAGGGGGCGCACAGGGTTCTGCCTAAGGGAAGTTCGGTGCCACAGCCAGGTCGCCTGACGGTGCGCTTCGGAGAGGCTCTGACGCCGGCGCCGCCCTCCTGCACCGAAGTGTCGCTTCGAAATCGACGGCGCTCGGCTGTCGAGCGGCTAGCCCAGAGCATCCAGCTTCTCAGCCCCGCATATCGGGTTCAGGACCTGGTGGCCCGGGCCCAGGAAAAGGGATAACATCGAGCCCAGTTCACGGCAGTAAACCTGCTCACGACCAGGCTGCCGGAGCTGCCCCGCCGCCGGACCTCGAGTCAAGGCAACCCGCATGCCAGCCGCTGGGGGGGTACCGCTAGCAGGGATAGGGACCGAGGATAGGGACTAGTGATGGCCTACGAACCCAGACACATGAAATGGTGGGGTTGGGGGAATGAGGAGGCGGAGTTTAACGCCGGGGCCCATCCCGGCCTCTGGCCTTATGCGATGGCGCAGCTTGGTGTCGAGGGAGAAAGCTTCGGCAAGCGGGAGTGGAGTCTCAAGGCTGTCGAACTGCCCGACGCCGTCATCGACCAGCGCTTTCTCGCCAAGTTGCGCTCCTCGCTCGCATCCAGCCAGATCTCGGACCATCGCGAGGAGCGAGTGCTTCACGCCTATGGCAAAGGCTTCCGCGATCTGTTCCGCCTGCGCCGCGGCCTCGCTCCCGGTGCTCCCGATCTGGTCGTCTATCCCGAAAGTGAGCGAGACGTATTGCTGACCCTTCGAGCCGCAGCCGATCACGACGTCGTGATCATCCCCTTCGGCGGCGGATCGAATATTTCCGGCTGCCTGGAAAGAATGGAGGCCAGGCGCATGGCGGTTTCGCTGGATATGCGCCGCCTGCGGCGAGTGCTCGCCGTAGATGCACAGTCCTGTACAGCGCGAATCGAGGCCGGAATCTTCGGCCCCGATCTCGAACAGCAGTTGGGCGCATATGGAGTGACGCTCGGCCATTTCCCCGACTCTTTTCTGCACTCTACCCTGGGGGGTTGGATTGCCACGCGGTCTGCAGGAATGCAGAGCGACAAGTACGGCAAGGTCGAGGATATGGTGATCGCTTTGCGCATGGTGACCCCCGATGGCGTGCTGGCGACGCGCACCGTGCCTAAGTCCTCCAACGGCATCGATGTAAATCACCTCTGCATTGGCAGTGAGGGGACGCTGGGCGTCATCACCGAGGCCACCATGCGAGTCCACCCCCGGGCGGAGTCGCGACTCGTTACCGGCTATCTGTTCCCAGAATTTGAAGGCGGCATTGAAGCGATGCATGAATGCGTGCGCCAGGAATGTATGCCCGCGATGGTGCGAC
>PKYX01000462.1 GCA_003132825.1 Acidobacteriaceae bacterium | reverse complement strand
TGGTGCTCACGATCGTTGACCTGGCAAGTGGTCGTCGCGAATTGTGGAAACGCATTCCTGATGACATGGCCCGCCCATCGAATCAGCTGTTCGTAGCGACACCGGATTTGAAATATTATGCGTATCCGTTTCCCCGGTACTCGTCGGTGCTTTACTTGGTGGAGAACCTGCATTGAACGAGCAGCGATCCTGTCGAGTGTCTGCGAGCGGAGTAACGAAGACATTCCTCGGAAGCGAACGCACCCACTAATGCCGGGAAAAAGGAATCGGCGATCCCATCCTTCGACCGTATGTACGCTTTCGGCTTCAAAAGCAGTTCGACAACCGCGCACTCTCCCAGTCAAGGTCTATCCTTGATGGTGCCGTCTACCGTTAGGCGAGCTACCACGGGAGACCTCGCCGCCGCGGTTATATCAACCAAATCGACGGATCCTAATGGTTCAGCTCTGGCGGTAGCATCATGCGTGCGATAACTCACTTGGGACCTTGGAGAGCCGTTCACTTCGGGCTTCCGGTGGCCAACGATGGCGTGGTTTGCTCGAGGTACTCGATAAAGCCGAGGAGCGCTCCCCAGTGATAAAAGCGATCGCTGCTGGTCACATCGTCGCCTATGCCTGTCATTGCATTGTAGTTTTCGTGCACATGGCCGTTCCCCAACCACTCTTTGAGAAAAAGCTGGCGTGACTTTTGGGCGAACTCTGCGCGCACTTCGGGAACGTCGTAGTTGCGAAGGCCCAGATAGACCAGGTAATTCATCGGCCCCCAAATGCGGCCGCGCCAGTATTGTTGATCTCCAAAGGCAGGATCATTCCGCGCAATCGCAGGAATCACCCACTCCCCCCAGAATTCCTGCGGATTGAGCAGGTGCTTCTTGATCATGATATCGGCCTGAGCCGGAGTTGCTGCTTTGGCAAAGAGTGGATAAAAGTTGGTGGGAGACAGGCGAGGGCTGAATTGCCCGGTATGCAGGTCCTTGTTGAGAAAAATGCCCGAGCTTCCGTCCCAGAGCGTGGCCAGTTTCGCCCGGTACCGAGCACTCCGCTCGTGAAGTTCTTGCCCTTCAGCCGATCTTCCCAGTACGTCAGCCATCGTGGCCAGAGCGTCGCAGTCGGCGATGTACATGCTCATCAACCCGACGTCAGCCCATTCCAACTGGTGGGTCTGGTTGTTGTAGGTCGCATCATCGTACATCGGGCTATTGTCTAGGCCCGATTCGAGGATGGCTCCGGCGCGAGTCCCTCGCGAGCCATCGTCGAGATTGGCCGGTTCGTTCTCTCCGTCAGTCCCCCATGTCAGATAACCCTGAATGTCACGATGCTCCGACCACCATCGGTTCCAACGAAGCAGCGGCGTGAAGGTATCCCGCAGCAGCCAACGATCGCCGAATTTCGTATAGAGGCCCAGCACCGTGATCGCCCCAACCGGAGGCTCAGAACGATCCGAGCTTTTCCAACCTCGTGCCCGGGCATAATTTGGTATGAACCCCTGCACCGTCGATCCGCGCAGTGTCTCGATGGTATTGGCGTAGGCCAAATCGCGATCTCCAATGGCGGCCATCGTGGCGGCAAAGAAATTATCCCAGTCGAAGATGACGTATCCACCCCACGCGACGCTCCAAACCCTGCTGACGGGAGAGACCACTCTACGGCCCTCGGGCTCGTAGATCGTGTCCCATCCGAGCGTGGTCTGAATGGCGTCGGCAATCGGCGCCGCTTCTCCGGCGGCTGAGATCGACTTGTCATAGGCGCGCTTCTGGCGGCCCAAGGCCTCATGAATTTCAGCGAGTGTACGAGATTTCCCAGTGCTGATTCCCACGGGAGCGGTGAAATCCAGCGCAAAGTAAGGACCGGCGGTCGGGAGGTTTGTGACGCTACGGTCTCCGCTCCCGCAGGTGCAATAGACCGGGACCGTACGAGTAGCCCCATGGGCCTCCAGGTGGTCTTTCGCTCGAAGCACCGTACCCGGACGATTCCAGAGAAAGTTGATAGAAACAAGGATGGTTGGCGGGAGTGCGGGGAGTGGGACGGTGGATTCAGAGGGCGACGGAAGCGGCGTAGCAAGAAGCACCAGATCCTTTCCATCGTGAGCGCTCTGAATGCGAACATTGTGACCCTGCCAGAAGAGCCGAAGATCGGTATAGCTGCCGTCCCAGGCATGCGGCCCCGGGACAAGCTGTTCAGCCCCTGGTCCTTGCCTGCCAATCAGAGCATCGGAAAGAAATGATTCATTCGAGAGGGTACTGTTGTGCTTGAGACCGATATGGATTGCCAGACCCTCCGGGAGCAGCACCTGGGTCGCAACGCTATGCACATCCCAGGTATTCCATCCTTCTGCGAGACGCGCCTGGGTCTGCTGATATTCCGGTGACTCCGCCGGACGAGGACTCGGCTGACCAACAGTGCTGGATTGTGGGGCTGCAGCCTGCGCAACATCTGACATCTGGCCTATGGCCTCTTGCGAGAACCCCGACCCGAACCCCGCTGCTCCCGTGATCGTCATGGGCCCCACGAGCCAGAGCGTTCTTAGAAATCTCTTCATTGTTGGTGCGCCCATCCCACGCCGCTGGAAAGACAGGTCACTGGAGGTCGCCGCGGGGAAAACACTCGGCGAACCATTCAAGCATCGGCCACCGTCTCCTCATCAAGCCTCCAATGTAAGCCCCAGCGTGGCTTCCAACACTAAAATCTGAGATGCGGCCCCGAAACGTCGCCCTCGCCAGCATTCCGGTCGAGTCTATCGGTTCATATCCGGCTACCCATATGCGCCTCCATTCGTCCGAGGCCGATCATCCCGAGCTGCGCGGACCCGGTGTTCAGGAGAATCCCTTTTTACTTTCCAAACTTGTCGCCAAACATGGGCAGGCCGCTCTTTGAAGATTCACGAGTGGCTTCGTCCTGGATCACGTCCCAATGCTCGACCAGAATCCCGTCCTTGATGCGTAGAATATCTGCTGCAATCCAATTCACGGGCAGGCCGAAGTCCGAAAATCGTCCGTGTACGATGACGAAATCTCCGTCGGCCACAATTGTTCCCGACTCATACTTGAGTGTCGGCGGAGAACTCTTGATGAGATCGAACAGGCCCTCACGGCCCGGCGCGATATGAGCGCTGTGTTGGATGTAGCGCGGCGACCAAAACTTTTCAGCTGCGGCGTAATCGCGCTTGTTGAACAAAGTATCGAAAGCCTCGAGAACGAGCGCTTTGTTCCTCGACTCGACAGTATCATCCATTTTGCGTAAGCCTCCTGCTACAGTTTCGATCCGCCGTCGACCGGGATACTGGCGCCCGTGATCCAGCGCGCTGCGTCCGACGCCAGAAACGCAACCACGTCCGCGATATCTTCCGGCTTGCCGATTCGCTTCAAGGCTTGCATCCCCAGCGTGACCTCGCGTCCTGCCTCAGTCTTCGTAAAATTCGACATATCAGTTTCGATTACACCCGGCGCAACCGCGTTCACGCGAACGCCCCGTGGGCCAAGAATGGCTGCCCAGTTCTTGACCAGAGTCTCGAGTGCTCCCTTGGTCGAGGCGTAGGCAAGGATCGAAGGATTGTCCACCCCAGGCTTGCCGACTACGGCGCGGGCGCCAAGAGAAGAGATAACAATGATGTTTGAGCCTTCACCGAGGATGGGCAGAACCTGCTGCACCAGAAAAAACGGACCTCGCACATTCGTTGCGAAGAGATTGTCAAACTCCTCGACCGTATGATCCTTGATGGTTGCAGCCTTGGAGATGCCAGCGTTGCAAACCAGTACATCTAATCGTTCGCCGACCAGCGAGCGGACGTCCTTCGCCAGCAATGCTGCTCCGTCTGGAGTTCCCAGGTCCGCCCTGATTGCATCCGCGCGTCCGCCCTGTGAACGGATGCCAGCGACGAGAGACTCAGCTTCCTGCGCGGACCGGCCGTAGTGAACCAGGACGTACGCCCCGGCATCGGCAAGCGCCGATGCAGTGGCGCGCCCAATGCCTCGGGATGCGCCTGTCACCAACGCGGTTTTGCCTTGCAGCGTGGTCATGAATTTATAGGCCCTAACAGATCAGATGAACGGGAGTCTTCCCGTGATGCAGTACTAGGGGTCCATCGCGTCAGCCTTAGTCGGCTGCGGCACTCGTGACAACCCCTTGTATCTGTGAATGGAGGTGTTCCCGGTTGGTCGGCGAGCCCGAAGTGCCTGATTACTGCCGATGCCCATGCCCAACTCCTCGACCATCTTGGGCATCGACAATGCGGATCTTGATCGGATTGATCCTCTAATAACGTCCAACGCCACCGACGGTCCGCGCCACAGAAGCCGACAACACCCTGAAGACCCAGCGGATTCACCGGAACAAGTTCAATGGGATGCCGGCGAGGGCAATTGTGCCGGTTGCGATTGCGCCTTTTTCCTCAGGACCGCCGCGGAAATCAGCGTGATGACGAATCCAATCGGCAGAGGATCGTTGTGAAAGGGGTCCCGGTGCGGGCTGGGGAACCGTTCGTTCCGAACGAGAGAAAACGAGAGGAGCTCAGCATCACTCGCCGCGAGCTTGAGGTCCTTGAACTGATCGCCCAAGGCATGAGCAACCGCGAGATTGCGGGGAAGCTTTATGTGAGCGAGAACACGGTCAAGACTCAGTCCAGCCGTGTTTTCGACAAATTAGGGGCGAAGCGACGGACGCAGGCGGTGCAGCTCGGCAAGGAATTCGGGGTGCTTCCTTGAACGGCTCACTCGAACGATTGATTTTTCACCTCGGCAGCCAAAATCACCCGAAAGAATGACGACAGTCGGATTCTCCGGGCCACCGATGAAAGAAGCCCGCGCTGGATGCCCACTCATGCGCCCGCGGCGGAATCCCAGGACGGAATCTGGCTCCGGCTGCTGAACGGGGGGCTGGAATCCAGTTACGTTCTTCTCTTGCGCTCTAATACCTCACATTTGGCAGGCGGCAGAATCCTGGCGATCCTACCGAGGGCCAGCCGGCTTGCAGCTGCCTGGCTTGGCGAAGCGCTGATGCCGAACTGGCCCCTCTTCGCTGACATCTTTCAATCCAGTGGCTCAATGGGCGTCCCCATCGCTCGCGACCGGCTTCGCCAGGTAGGCGTGAGATTCACCGGAGTTGCTCTTCAAAGTTGCAAATCCGGTGATCTCGCCTTTGTCGTTGATGGAGCATGCGCTCTCCAGGTACAAAGCGGAGTCTTGAGGAACGAGATTGTTCAGGTCGGTCGCGGTTCCGTTGCGCCAGAGCACCGCCCGCGGGCTGAAGCTCGCGTTGATGGACGCTCCAAGCACCAGACCGTTATTGCCGATGGCGAGGGCTAAGCTGTACGCGTCGCCCGTCAAGGTTCCGAGATCAGTGATGTGGCCCTGCTGCCAGAGAAAGCCATGAAAGCTTGCGTCGCCGGTGGTGTCCGAGGCTCCCACAACCTGCCCGTCATCATTCAGGCCGGTAGCAAATATCCCAAAAAATTTCCCATCTCCGCCAAGGTTTCCCAGGTCGATCGCGTTGCCGTACCGCCACAGAACAGCATGAAGCGGCGTGAGATTGTTCTGCTCAGTCGCATTGAACGGTCCGCAATTTCCGCTGGCGCCCACAGTGTGGCCGAGATCATTAATCGCGTACGCAATGCCGTCCGGATCGCCGTCAACGGTGGGAAGCTCCTGCATGCGCACCTGCGACCAAGGGAAGGACTTCGTCCAGATGACCGGCTTGAACTCGATGGTCTGCGGCGAAATGGACGCGCCCGGACAGGTCGAGTCCACTTCGCCGTTTTCCGCCGTTCCGGCTACCATGCCGAAGTCGTTGTTCTTGAGCGCTACGCCGTTACTGCCCTCCGTGCCCGCGCTGTTCCGCAGTCTCGGGAGCGCGACCATCGTGCCGTTTTGCCACAGAAACGGCACGCAAGTCTTGCCGCCGTGGGTGAGACCAAGCGCCGTGGATCCGCAGAAGTCTTCGCCATTCGGATCCGGGGTTTTCGTGTCGGCTTGCCCTACTGCCTGCCCCCAGATGTTCACGCCGTAGGCAACGCTGTTTGGCCCTCCGAGTCCGGGGCTGCTAATGACCTTCTTGCTAGTTCCTTCCCACAGGACAGCGTCCGATACCCATTCGCCGGAGTTGTTGGGGTTGGCGAGAACAGTCTCCCCGCTGACCAGCCCATTGCCGCTAACCACAAATGGCTGGCCTTGCGACCACGACGGGCCCACCGGCCCCAAGTCCACGATGATGTACCTCGGGGAATCGGTGGATTGTGCCAGGGCGCAAACCGGCCCGGCCAGCGTGACCAGGGCCAGGGTTAGCCGCGCGAGGCGCGGCCACTTCGGTGCGAATGGAATGGATTTCATTTTGCTTCTCCTGTTTTCGAGAAAATTCGTTTCGGGTCCGGAAGTCTGCGAGCGTCCTGGGATTCGAGGCTCTGGAGCAGCGACTTAAGCCGACATAGGTGTTCTGGCATGATGCCCGAGACTCCTTCCTTAAATGGTCTTGATCAAATTGGCTGACTTCCATCGCCTTTGCCACTTGGTCGGGACAGACTGTCAGTGACGAGGCCATAGGTCAACGAAACTTGGCGTAAATCCTTTGTTAACCCGTAGCTCTCTGAAAAAACGGGGGTTAGGAAGGCTGTAAACAGGAGGGAGGCGTGATAGACTTTGCTGCCAATCGCCGCCTTTGGGGAGTCGAGCTGTGGAGACGCCCGCTGAGACTACTTACCGATTCGGTCCTTTCGAAGTCAACGCTGCGTCTGGCGAACTACTGAAACAAGGTAAACGGGTAAGACTGCAGGAGCAGCCGTTTCGTCTGCTCGTAATCCTTCTGGAAAACGCTGGCGACCTGGTTCCTCGGACCGAAATCCAGAGCCGCATCTGGGAGGGAAACACTTTCGTCGATTTTGACAGCAGCCTCAGGGTTGCTGTTGGCAAGCTGCGGGATGCCCTGGGAGATGACGCTGAGAATCCCCGGTACATAGAAACCATTCCTAAGCGGGGCTACCGTTTCCTCGGTGCGGCCGCTCGACCAGTGGATTCCCTCCATCGGCTCGATGGAACGGAAATGCGACCGGCGGCAGCCGAGGGCCCAGCCCGGTCCACGCGATCAAATCAGTGGGTTTTTGTCGCCCGCATCCTGCTGCTTGTCGCCATCGCCGCTTGGGCATTCTTATTTTTCCTCCACGGCACAAGCGTCCTCACCGAAAAGGATACGGTTGTGCTTGCCGACTTCGCCAATTCGACCGGCGAACCGGTGTTTGACGGGACACTGCGGCAGGGGTTGGCAGTGCAACTAGAACAGTCGCCCTTCCTAAGTTTGGTCTCTGACGAGCGCATGCAGCAGACGTTGCGCCTGATGGGGCAGCCAGCAAATGCGCGGCTCACGCCTGAGCTTGCCCGAGACCTTTGCCGGCGCACCCAGAGCGCTGCGGTGCTAGACAGCTCGATTGCGAGCCTCGGAAACCAGTATGTTCTGGGCCTGAAGGC
>PKYX01000266.1:241-10855 GCA_003132825.1 Acidobacteriaceae bacterium | reverse complement strand
ATCGATTCATAAGCCACGCCGCTGGGCTTAATCACCACCAAACCTTGGTCGCGCGCAATTCCACTGGCGTTCCCAAACGTATACAAAACCAGCCCGCGGCGAACCAATTCCAGATTCGCTTCCAGCACTTCTTCGCGCAGCTCCTCTAATTTCACGCCTTCCCCCGAATCGCAGCCGCAAAATTCGCAATCCCGGCAAAACGTCACCCACCGGAATTCCTCCGCACGTCAAGCGCAGCAGTCCCGTTTGCTTCGCGTGACACTTCTCCAGTCGGGGAGGCAGGCTCTTTTCGCGTCATCGCTGCCTGCTCGGCGAGAGCTTTTTCTTGAGTCCGCCCTAAATTACGATGAAAAATCGGCGCTAACTCCNNTTCGCCGCCACGTGATGCTCGAATCCATTCTCGCAAATATAACGCAACAGTTTTTGCATTTGTGGAATTTCCACGACGCCAGCCCCGCCAAAGGTTTCCAGCGGATCATCCGTAAACGTCCCAGTCCCCGAATACCCACGAATTCGCCCGGTCAAATCATCCGTGGAGAACCGCGCATAACTCATCGCCCCAGCCTTCACGCGCCCCACGCAAGTCCCAAAAGTATTTTCCTTCCCCACGGTACCGGCAATAATCGCCTGAAAATCCATTTTAGCTTCCGTAAAAAAGTGCTTCGGCAAATTGCTGCAGTGGAAACAGACCGCCTTGTTCGGATCCGTACCGTAATTATTGTTCCAGTCNNGAGCAGCGCGCTAGGCGTTCCCGAAGCCAGTTGCAAGGCATGCATTCCAATCACGCCGCACACATCTACCTCGCAAGCGCTCGACAGCAGCGACTCGCTCATCATGCTCATCACCGTACACGGCACCACGCCAAGATTTTCTTCCAGCGACGTCCAGCATTGCACCGCGCTGATTTGCACGTCCGCATCGCGCATCCAGCCGTCCACCACCGCTCCTAACTTGGCCATCTTCATCAACGCCGCCGCGGGAATTCCGGAAGTCGACACATATTTCTCGATCGTGCGCAGCTTCTGCACCGCCGCGTCGTCCGAATCCTTCATACGCTCGATGCGTCCCAGAACTTCCGAAAGGTCCAAAGTTTCGACGCTGATCCCGCTGTGCTCCAAAAGTTTTTCGCTGTAACGCACGGTGTTGAACGCTGCCGGACGCGCTCCAATCGCCCCGATGCGCAAATTTTTAAGTCCTTTCACCACCCGGCACACGCCCGCAAACCACTGCAGATCCTTGGTAAATTCCACCGAATCCGGCGCTTCCGTGTGTAGCCTTGTCAGCGAATAAGGAATGCCGTACTGCTTCAAATTGTTGCAGGCGGACATCTTTCCGCAAAAACTGTCGCGCCGGTGTGTGATCAACATCTGTCCTGGAGTATCCGGCGTCGCCTGCACCAGAACGGGTACGTTCAGCCTCGCCAGCCGCAGCGTGTCCGCAATCGCCCGCTCCTCCCCAAAATTCGGTAGCGTAACAATTACGCCATCGATGCGTCCGCCATTCGCGCGAAACAGTTCCGCGCAGCGTTTGGCTTCCGCGTAGGTCTCCACCGCTCCGTGCTTGCTTTCCGCAGGGCCCAGCACCACCACGTCCATGCCCGCTTCTTGCAAAACGCGTGTCATCTCGTCGCGCCCGGTCTTCGCCAGATGATCGGGAAAAAATCCCCGGTTACCCACGATCAAGCCCATGGTCATTGTTTTCGCCGCCATAAAACTCCCTTTCAAAATACCCTCTCTAGGACTGTCGTCCTGGCGCGAATTTGAAGCAATAAAGCGCACCGATCACGAGCAACACCGCCCCCCACCACACATTGGCGTGCAACTCGAATAGGACCACCCCAGGCTGCAGCGGTGGCTTCACCAGCTGGTAAATCCCCGCCCCCAGGATCAGCGCCCCATTGCCCGCCAGGGAAAGGCCTATGAAAAACCAGATCGAAATCATCCTGCCCGCCTCCCCTTTACCAGAAGATCAGGTTCAGCACCACGAAAATCACCGTCACCACCCCCGCCCAGAACAAAGGCTTCTGGTACCACGGAACCTCCCCCACCGCCGGTATTTCCGTCAACCCGTAGACCAGCCCCTTCAAGGCTCCCTCCGGCATCGGTTTCGTCGCCAAACTCACCCCCACCGTCACGGCTACGCACACCACAAAGGACCACAGCGCCTGAAACATATCCTGGGCCAAGCCTTTGGCGTGCACCGATAGCGCCACATAGCGCAGCGCCGTAGGATCAATCCGTATCCACGTCCACATCCCGATCGCCGACAACGTCCCGCACAGCAATCCCCAGAATCCCCCCGCTCCGCTCGCTCGCTTCCACAGCATCCCCAATACCACCGTGCCGAACAGGGGCGCGATGAAGAAGCTGAATAAATTTTGTACGTAATCCATGATGCTGGCAAACTGCATCACAAAATACGCCGTTCCCACGCTGATCAGTACCCCCACAATCGTGGTCCATCGCCCCATGTTTACGTAATGATGGTCGCTGCCCTGGCGGTGGATCAGCGGACGGTAGATGTCATAGGTCCAGACCGTGGTGAAGGCGCTCACGTTCCCCGCCATGCCCGACATGAACCCGGCTATCAGCGCCGTTACTCCCAGTCCGAGCAACCCCGGTCCACAATAGCGCGCCAGCATCAACGGCAGAACGTCATTATAGCTATGGCCTCCGCTGACCGCCGCCACCGACTCCGGCACCAGCTTCTCCGGCAGCACCGCCAGGCCCAGCAGTCCCGGCAGGATCACAATCAGCGGGACAAACATCTTGAAGCCGGCCCCGATGATGGGTGCCAGTTCCGCGCTGCGAATGTCTTTCGCCGCCAGAATGCGCTGTACCACCAGAAAATCCGTGGTCCAGTAGCCCATCGAGATCACGGCTCCCAGTCCGAACACTATGCCCACCCAGTTGATGCCCATGGGATTGTTGCTGAACGAGCCCAACCCCGACCACAGATGCACGTACTGTTCCGAGGCTCGATGCACCACCTGTAACTTCAGGTTGTTCCATCCCCCGGCTTCGTATAATCCCAAAATCGGAATCAACAGGGCACCCGCCCAGATGAGAAAGAACTGCAGCACTTCATTGAAGATGGCTGAGCGTAGCCCGCCCAGGGCAACATAAATCGCGACCGTAATGGACGACACCCAGATGCTGAAATGAATGTCCCAGCCGAGTACCACTTTCATGACCAACGCCATCGAGTACATGTTGATGCCGCTCATCAGCACCGTCATGAAGGCGAAGGAAACCGCAGAAAGCGCCCGGCTGGGCTCTCCGAAGCGCAACTTCAGATACCCCGGCACCGAATGGGTCTTGGAGATGTAATAGAACGGCATCANNACCCACGCCGTCATCTCCCGGCCTGCCATGAAAAAATCTTCCCCCGTATTCGACCGTCCCCGTAGGTAGAGACCGATGCCCAGAACCAAGGCGAAGTAAAACGCTACAATGACAATATCGACCGGGGCCAAGTGCACGAGCGTGTTGGCAACAAACATCGCAACCGTGGGCATCATTTATTTTTTCCTTTACCTGCCGTCCATCGTCCGCGTTGCTTCCGTGCGTTTCGAGGTCACACGGGCCATCCAGGGCGCAAACTGCCCAAATCTCCGGATGCGCGGGCACCCAGGACGCCAAGCATGGGCTCCGTGAGGCATGAGGAAGGCGCCGGCAGAAATCATGAGCATGGGTACTTCCCAAAAGCGCGAATCGGGTTTTTGCAGCCGCGTCGCTGCAATCATGCTCGATGAACGCCTAGCAACATGGCAGGGAATCGTTTACCGCTCGAAAAAAGTAGTGCAATTCGGCCGACTTGTCAAATCGCGGTGCCCCGGCGTCTCTGACCGAAAACTCGTGCTCTTCATTCTTTCTGATCTTCCGCAGACCGCTGCTTCCACAGGATCTGACGCAGCATGCCGAGCCAAACTTTGGCGTCGTGGGATTCCAGGTTCAGCCGGCGCACCAAGCGGCGCACTTTCTCCTCAACGTAGGCGGGCGGGCGCGAGTGCATATAGCCGCTGGTCCCGAGCACGCCGCACAGAATCGTGGTGATGAGTTCCACATCGCGGGCCGTTGCCGCCTTGCGTTTCTCCGCTTGCCGCGCCGACTTCCCGTCCCGCACCAGCTCGTAAAGGCAGACCGCGACGGCCTGCCCTAGGTTCATCGAAATGTTCGCTTCCCCGGTGGGGATGCGCATGAGCCAGTGGCAATGGCTGAAATCCTGGTTGGAGAGGCCGAATTTTTCCGAACCGAAGAGGAGGGCGACGGGACTCGAGCCGAGCCGCTTGCGAATGAGCCGCGCGCCGTTTTCGAGCCGGCGCACCGGATGCAGCAAGTGCCGCTCGCGCACCGCCGTGGTGCCGACCACCAGCGTACAATCGGCAACCGCTTCCGCCACGCTGTCATATTGCTCGGCAGCCGCCAGCACCTGTGCTGCACCGACCGCCGAACGCGCCTGGCGAAAGGCAGCGTCAAACGGGTTGACCACTCGCAGATGCGAGAACCCGAAGTTGCTGATGGCGCGGGCGGCCGCCCCAATATTGAGAGGATTGCGCGTCGCCACCAGAACCACGCGCAGACGGTCCAGTGCAGGCAGGAGAGGCAACAGCGCATATTCTATCGTAGAGGCCCCGGGAAAAGGCATCCCGTTTGCGCGTGGAGCACAGATCAAGGGAGATCGGATAGACTTTGGACCGAGACTTCTATGAACAGACTGCGGGTCATCGCCTCCTCACTCCTTTTGCTTCTTCCCCTGCTTGCGGACCAGCCAAACGCCAGGGCTCAAGCGTCGCCGCCATCCCCGGATGTCCTCACGATCGACGGCGGGGGCCCGGCCCATCCCTTCCCGCATTTCTGGGAGCAGATGTTCGGCTCAGGCCGCGCCAATCTAGCCCTTCGCGAGAGTTACCGCGACGACCTACGTAGCGTAGAGCGGATTACGGGTTTTAAGTACGTCCGCTTTCACGCCATCCTCATGGATGAGAACGGCGTGTACAGCGAAGACGCCCAAGGACGGCCGGTCTATAACTTCTCCTACGTGGACCAGATTTACGATGGCCTTTTGCAGAATGGCGTGCGCCCTTTCGTCGAGCTGAGTTTCATGCCCCGGCAGCTTGCCTCCCGGGAGGCCTTCATGTCGTTCTGGTACAAACCGAATGTGGCACCTCCAAAAGACTGGAGTAAGTGGGACGATCTTATCTATCAATTCACCAAACACTTGGTGGACCGCTACGGCATCGACGAGGTCGCGACTTGGTACTTCGAAGTCTGGAACGAACCGAACATTGATTTTTGGGCGGGTGATCCGAAGCAGGCAACCTACTTTGAGCTTTACGACCACAGCGCAATAAACATCAAGCGCGTCAGCCGGCGCTTGCGGGTGGGCGGCCCGGCGACGGCGCAGGCGGCTTGGGCGGACGCATTCATCAAGCACTGCGCCGACAACCACGTGCCCGTAGACTTTGTATCGACCCACGTCTACGGCAACGACAGCGCCCACGATGTGTTCGGCACCGAGGAAACCATTTCGCGCGACCAGATGGTCTGCCGGGCGGTGAAAAAAGTTCACGAGCAGATCAAAGCCTCGCCCCTGCCCGATCTGCCATTGATTTGGAGTGAATTCAACGCCAGTTACAAGGCCGAGCCGGAAGTCACCGACGCGCTTTACATGGGGCCTTGGCTGGCCAACACCATCCGAACCTGCGATGGCTTGGTCGAGGTGATGTCGTATTGGACTTTTTCCGACGTGTTCGAGGAGCAGGGCGTGGTGAAACAACCATTTTACGGCGGCTTCGGCTTGTTGGCGGTCGGAGCGATTCCGAAACCCGCTTACAACGCTTTTAAGCTGCTGCACCAGCTGGGCGAAGAGCGCCTCGCGCTCGACTCCGATTCCGCGCTGCTAACCCGACGCAAGGACGGCACTCTGGTCGTGGCGCTGTGGAATCTGTTTCCGCCCGGCCAATCCGGGCCGCCGAAGGTCATGACCCTGCAGTTGAAAACCGGCACCCGGGCGCGCCGCGCCTATATCTCCCGCGTCGACCAGAACGGCGGTGACGTTCTGCCCGCCTACGAGAAGATGGGCTCTCCTCCCTATCCGACCGCCGCGCAACTCGAAACCCTTCGGAAGGCTGCCGAGATTGCCGCACCCGAAGTGCAGAAACTGAACGGTGGGGCACTGACCGTCACCATTCCGCCCGACGGCTTGGTCCTCATCGAACTGAGGAAGTAGCCGCGATCGTGGCGGGAGCCGGTACGGCTTTCCGGACGGCCCTGGCTTCACGGCGTTCTAGCCATTCCCGCAATCGGGAGCTATAGTTGTACGGCAAAAACTGAGCCTCGAAGGATCCTTGCCATGAACCAGTTCGCGAAGCTGAACCGGCAGTACATCGGCGGTGTATGGCGCGATGGGTCGAGCCCGAAGACGCTGACAGACAAGAACCCTTACAACGGAAAATCGATTGCCGACTTCAAGCTGGCGAGCCTCTCGGATCTAGATGAAGCCTACCGCTCGGCCGCCGCTGCGCAGAAAATCTGGGCGGAGGTCAATCCCTTCGAGAAGCGCGCCATTCTGGAAAAGGCCATCACCTGGATCGAACAAAACGAAGCCGACATCACCGACATGATCATCGAGGAGTTGGGCGGCACGCGTTTCAAGGCATTCATTGAGATCATGCTGACCAAGACTTTCGTCAAGGAAGCCTCTACCTACCCGCTGCGGATGACGGGCGAGATCCTTCCCTCCATGATCGACGGCAAGGAGAACCGCCTGTATCGCGTACCCGCCGGCGTGGTGGGGGTCATCAGCCCCTTCAATTTTCCCTTCAACCTGAGCATGCGCTCGGTGGCTCCGGCGCTCGGCGCGGGAAACGGCGTGGTGCTCAAGCCCCACGATGACACACCCATTGTGGGGGGAACGCTAATCGCGAAAATATTTGAGGAAGCGGGGATTCCCAAAGGGCTGCTGAATGTTGTGGTGGCCGACATTGGCGAAATCGGCGACGCCTTTGTGGAGCATCCCATTCCGCGCGTCATCTCCTTCACCGGATCGGAGGCTGTGGGACGCCATATTGGCGGAGTTGCCGGAAAGGCTCTGAAAAAAGCCATCCTCGAACTGGGCGGAAACAGTGCCATGATCGTGCTCGAAGATGCCGACCTACAGATCGCAGTCAATGCCGCGGTTTTTGGACGTTTTGCCCACCAGGGCCAGGTCTGCATGTGCACCAATCGGATTCTGGTGCAGCGCCCCGTGTACAACAGATTCTTGGAGAAGTTTGTGGCCCAGGTTTCTAAACTGAAGGCGGGCGATCCTCGGGAGGCCGCCACTGATCTTGGTCCACTCATCAACCAGCGCCAGGCCGAGACCTATGCCAAACAAGTGCAGAAAGGCATCGATGAGGGAGCACGCCCGGTGCTGCGCGGTACGATGGAAGGCAACGTCGCGACCCCCACCATTTTTGCTGATGTGAAACCGGACATGTGGGTGGCGCAGCACGAAATGTTCGGACCGGCAGTGTGCGTGATGCCTTTTGACACGCCCCAGGACGCGATCCGGATGGCCAACGACAGTCCCTACGGTCTGAGCGGAGCCATCCTCACGCGTGACGTGGAAGTTGGCGCGGAGCTGGCCAAGCAGATCGAATCCGGAATGGTTCACGTGAATGACAGCACGATCAACGATGATCCGCTGGTCGCATTCGGAGGGGAAAAGTCGTCCGGAGTAGGGCGCCTGAATGGGAAATGGGCGCTCGAGGAATTCACTACCATGAAGTGGGTGTCGGTGCAGCACAAGCCAAGGCACTATCCGTTTGAGCCTGCGGCTTCCTAGCCGAGCGAGCCGGCGTCAGCGGGCGGTCGGGATCCCCTGCTACCCCCAAAAGTAGAGCTAGGCGGCCACCTCGCGCCGGGCAAGGACGGATTTGACGGCCGCAACGATCTTGTCCTCATTCGGCAGAATGTAGTTTTCGAGAGGCTCGCTGTAGGGCACCGGACAATCGAGTGCAGTGACCATCTTGAGGGGTGCTTTGAGATGATCGAACCCGTGTTCGGCGACCTCAGCTGCGATGATGGCAGCGGCCGAGCCGTGACGCGTGCCCTGGTCGACCAGCACGAGATGCCCCGTCTTCTTGACTGACTTGAGGATGGTCTCGACATCGAGCGGCGCCAGAGTGCGCGGGTCGATGACTTCCGAACTGATTCCTTCTTTGGATAGGCGCTCCGCGGCGGCCAGCGATTTCTTGACCATCCATCCCGTCGCTACAATCGTGATGTCGCTTCCCGCCCGCTTGACCTCCGCCACACCCAGGGGAATCGCATAATTCCCTTCCGGCACTTCACCTTTGTCAAGCGTTAGCATGTAGTGGTGGAGATAGACGACAGGATTGTCGTCCCGGATGGCTGAGGTCAGGAGACCTTTGGCGTCGGCGGGCGTGGACGGGACGACCACCTTCAGGCCCGCAATCCCCATCATAGTGTGGTAGAGGCAGTTGGAGTGCTGGCCCGCCCAGCCGGCGGCGAATCCGTAGCCCGCCTTAAACACCACCGGTACTTTGACCTGACCGCCGGACATATAGTGGAAGCGAGGGGCTTCGTTGAGCACCTGGTCCATGGCGACGAGCATGAACTCGCTCATCCACAACTCGACGATCGGACGCAAGCCGGTCATGGCCGCTCCAACCCCGATACCGGTCTCCGCGGTCTCAGAAATGGGTGCGAGACGAACGCGGTTCTTGCCGAATTTCTTGAGCATCGGATCGCGCTCGGTCATGGCCATGTTCTGGCCATAGAAGACGACGTCGGGGTCCAGTTGCATTTCTTCGACAATGGCCGCGGCGATTGCGTCACCGTACATCATTACGGACGCCATAAGCGGTTCCTCCTAGGCGTACACATAGTTGACCGCCTCTTCGGGGGCGGGCAAGGGGCTGGCGAGGGCGAACTTCACGGCGTCGTCCAGTTCGGTCCGGGCGGCGTTCTCGATGCCTCTCGCTTTGGTTTCCGAGAGCACACCGTCCTTCATCAGGTGGGCACGGAATCTCGGGATGGGGTCTTTCGCCTTCCATTTCTCGAATTCAGCCCGATTGCCATACACCCCGATCGCCTCGTGCTCCGGAAACTGCGTGGGCAAGGGCGGAACGGTAATGACATTGCCATGGGCGCTCAGGCGGTAGAACTTCGATTCCACCAGGCTCGGCCCCTTCCCCGCCCGGGCGCGGTCCGCGGCTTTCTGGACTGCAGCACGCACCTTGAGTGCATCGGTGCCATCGACGGTCACGCCGGGAATGCTGAAGGCTTGCGCTTTCTGGGACAGCGGGTCTCCGGCAATGGCGTTCGCGTCTTCCAGGCTGTAGTGCGTGTAGGCCTGATATTGATTGTTCTCGAGGACGTAAACAATGGGCAGTTTCCAGACGGCCGCCATGTTCAACGATTCGAAAAACGCTCCTTGCTTCGATGCGCCGTCGCCGAAGAAACAATAAACCACCTGTCCGGGGTGCTTCACCTGCGCGGTCAATGCAGCGCCGGTGGCCTGAGCAATGCCGGCTCCGATGATTCCGTTCGCGCTCGGAAAGTGATGGGCCGGGTCTGCAAGGTGCATGGACCCACCAAAGCCCTTGCACAGACCGTCTTTGCGTCCGAAAATCTCCGCCATGACATTCCGCGCGGGCGAGCCCAGCACGATGGCATAGCCGTGGCAGCGGTAGCTCGGCATCACCAGATCATTGCGCTCGCGGGTGGAAAGTGCGCCGACGATGCTGGCTTCGGCGCCATCGCCCAGATGCGAGTGCCCGCGAATGACGCCCGGATGCTCAATGAAAGCTCGCTTGACTCGTTCTTCGAATTCGCGGATGCGCACCATCTGCGTGTACATCCAGATCAGGCGGCTTTTTTCGAGTTTTTCTTTCTTGGCCTTTGGCATGGTTCATTCCTCCCGCCGCAAGGACTAGGGCACCGATTCCCCGGGCTGGCCGATGTAGCACAGCGGATCGCCCACCGGCACCTCGCTGTTCTCGCGCGCAACGATCCTTAGCAGCACGCCCTGCGCCGGGGATTCTAACTCATAACTCACCTTTTCGGTCTCCAGTTCGACCAGGGGTTCGCCTTGCCGAACAGGCTCTCCCTCGTGCTTGATCCAGCGCACCACATTCACCTTGGTGCTGGTGACGCCGCCTGATTTCGGAACGATGACCCGGTTGACGATGGCTTTCCCCTTTTCCCTCGATGACTCGCTCTCCGCCACGCCGACTGTTGCGAGGAGCCGGCGGCGCCCTAGTGGACGCTCCGATCCACCTTCTCCCAATACGGCTTGCGCAGTTCTTTCCGGTCGATCTTGCCAGCCGGGGTCTTGGGAATTTCCTGGCGGAATTCGACCGACTTCGGGGATTTCACTCCGCCGAGTTTGGCCTTGCAGTGCGCGACCGTTTCTTCCTCGGACAGGCATTCGTTGTCCTTTAAGACGACGATGGCCTTGACCGCCTCACCCCAAGTGTCGTCAGGAACACCAATGATCGCGCATTCTTGAACTTGAGGAAGCGCCATGATCCCGGCCTCCACTTCGGCGCAATAGACGTTGAAACCTCCCGTAATGATCATGTCTTTCTTGCGGTCGACGATGTAG
>PKYX01000266.1:0-192 GCA_003132825.1 Acidobacteriaceae bacterium | reverse complement strand
CCGGCGGCGGCGGCGGCGAGCGTCTTCGGGTCCAGCCAGGTCAACAGCATGGGCGCTTCCGTTTGTCCATAGCATTGACAAATGCACGGTCCGAAAATCTCAACGCCCTTTTTCAGCTTATCCGGCGAAACCGGAGACCCGGCCAGCAGAAACACACGCAAGCTTGAATAGTCGAAGTTGCCGACCTCCGGA
>PKYX01000298.1 GCA_003132825.1 Acidobacteriaceae bacterium | reverse complement strand
GCAGAAAACACCGTATTTCCATCGCGGACATCGCGTACTACGGGGTAGGTAAAAACCGGGTAGAGCTGATCGGTGCGCGCGAGCGTCATCACCCGGTCTGGATGAGGGATATCAATTGGCCGCAGGATCAATGCCTGCAGAACGCCGAAGACAATGACATTAGCGGCAATCCCGAGCGCCAAGGTGAAGACCGCGGTGAGGGCAAAGCCGGGAGAACGGCGCATCTGGCGNNATCGCAGGTCCTGCAGCAGGGTTGTCATGGTCGGCCTCCGGGTGACGGTGGGGCCACGTGAGAAGAAGGGCAATTCGAGAGCCAAAGTGTAGCGAATGCAAGGTTAACAGAACGCAACGACTTGCGGATCTCGCCGGTGTCTGGGAACCGAAACTGTGTGTCCGGTTTCACCGGAAGGTGTCCGTGAATGAACAGGGCCGGTGGCGATAGCGTACTTCTGGATCCCGCCACTCCGGTCGCCGAGGCTTCCGCCGTCGCCGCCAACAGGGCCGGTGAAGATTCGGGTAACTCGCCGTCTGGCCGATTCCGGCTGAGGCGGCCGTATTTGCAGTATCATTCCCGACTTAACTACGAACCGGGGGAGGCTTATGTCTCGGACCTGGGTAAGACGCCTGGCAAAGATTGGCGGCTATGGAATCCTCGCCTTGTTGGCACTCGCCGCTCTTGCCATAACCTTCACCGTGGGCTGGCGGCCCTTGATCGGCGCGAAGAAGCGCCCTTTGACCGCGCGCAAGTTCGAATCCACGCCGGAGCGCATGCGGCGTGGGGAGTACCTGGTGCACGCCGTCATGCATTGTATGGGCTGCCACTCCAAGTACGACGAGAAAGCGAACCCACCTGTGCTGCTTTCTACCGAAGGCGTCGGCGACGTTTTCTTCGATGCGGGCAGTTTTCGTATCGTCGCGCCCAATATCACTCCTGATCCGGAAACCGGCATCGGCAACTGGAGCGATGACGCCATCGCCCGGGCCATCCGCGAAGGCATCGCCGCTGACGGAAGCGCGTTGTTTCCTGTCATGCCTTACGAACACTTCCGCCACCTATCGGACGAAGACCTGGCTTCCATCGTGGTATTCCTCCGCAGCCTGCCGCCGGTGCACAACCAACTGCCTCCGGCGAAGATTCCGCTTCTATTCGCCCGCCTGATCCAGGCGGCGCCGCAACCGCTGACCGAGCCTGTGGCGGAGCCGGACATCTCCACCCCCGCCAAGCGCGGCGCATACCTGGCCGAAATGGGAACGTGCACCGACTGCCACACACCCCTCAATCCCAAATTTCAGCCCATCGCGGGAATGGAGATGGCAGGCGGAAATTCGATCGCGGACGAGAGTGGGCGTGTGCTCGCCAATTCCGCTAATCTCACGCCGGATGCCTCCGGCATCGGTTACTACGACGAGGCGCTGTTCATCCAGACCATGCGCACCGGCGCTGTTCGCGCACGCAAGCTGAATGGGGCCATGCCCTGGTGGGTCTTTCGCAATATGACTGACGATGACCTGAAGGCGGTATTCGCCTACCTGCGCACTCTCAAGCCGGTGCATCACCCGGTGGACAACACCGAGCCGCCCACGCAGTGCAAACTCTGTGGTCAAAAACACGGAATGGGAGATCGCAACTAGGAGTTCCCTTTGTGTACCTTCGTGCCCTTGCTCCGGGCTAGCTGATTACATCAACCATGCAGCAATTTCGGGTACAGTAAGATTTCGTGACCATACAGATGCTAGGGGCAAACCAACTTCCGCGGCGTACGAACACTTCGTTTTCCTGGGCTCTCGGAATTCTTGTTGGCGGCTTAATGACCGTCGCCCTGGTTGGCACAGCAGTCTGGTTTTTTACGGGAATCGGTCTTCTACATCTGATAGGAATGGTTCGGGGCGGTCACACCCTGGTCAACGTCGATCAGCCAACCGTGGTTCGACAAATCCAACAGTTGCAGCGGCTTGAGACAGTCAGCTACACGATGGACAAAATCATTTCCGGCGAGCATGATACGCCGTATTTGCCCAAGTTCCTGGTTGGCGATCGCCTTTTACTCGTGGTGCACGGAGAGGTGATTGCGGGTGTCAACTTAGCGAAGCTGCAACCCGGTGACGTTCGAGTGCAGGGGCACGATATTTCAATCCGCCTGACCCGGTCTGAAGTCTTCAGCACACGCATCGACAATGCCAAGACCCGGGTGTACTCCCGGGACACCGGCCTTTTCTCTTCTCCTGACCCCAATCTCGAGAGCGAGGTGCGCGAGGAAGCAGAACGCCAACTCCAGCAAGCAGCATTGCAGGACGGCATTTTGAAGGCGGCGGACCAAAACGCACGCAACACGATTTCGGGCATGCTGAGGGGTTTGGGATTCAACCAGGTAGAGATCCAGTAGTTAAGGTGTGGCCGACAATCACGACTGACTGTCGGCATCGGCATTGTCCGGCGCGAGACAGACGCGATTGAACCGAGCCTCGTAGGGCATTCACCTGCCGCCGCTAGTACCAAAATACAAGCATCCCCACTGCAGCAGCGGGGGCGTGCCAGCGTAGTGGACTCGGTTGCCACGCACCACTGATGCCAAACACGATTCCACCCAGCGAAAGCAAGGCTCCGCATCGAAACACCCTGAGGAGCAATGGATCGTAATACGGAAAGTCATGAATTTGAGCGTATCCGAGGAACGAAACAGCAACCAGGGCGGAAGCGGTCGCAAAAATAAAACCGATCAGTGACAGCATCGACGACGTGGTTCGCAATTTCGGTTGCCTAAGGCATCGTAACCAGCCCAAGATTCAGCACAATCGGCGACACGAGATAGCCGAGCGCGACCAGAATCCCAAGCCTCACAGGTGTGGACGTGCTCATGCGAAACTTCGGAGGACTCACCTTCAATCCAGCGGTAGCAGGTATCCAGGCGTTCCGCCCAATCGCCCGCCAAAGGCTTGGGCGTCAAGTTCGGCCATGTTCCACGCGGTCCACGAACCGGGCGTGATTCTTATCGTGACATCATCGAAAGATGCGAACACAGGCTCGATGTGGGGATCGGACATCGCTGCTGCACTCATATATCGGCCATGTATGCGCCGGTTTATCTCTCGGGACTGTTCACCTGAAATCACTTCCGCTTTCCCGGCCCCGTTCACGCCCCGCTCCGCTCCAGGTTTTCGCACGTCCACCATCAGGGAAGCCTTCGCCCGCGCGACGATATTGCGGGCTTTCCGGCTCTTGGAAGAAGTCGCGACGAATAGGTAGCCATCCTCAAAAAGATACCAGACCGCAGTCAGGTGGATGGTCCCATCTGGGTTCTCGGTCCCGAGGGTGGCAATGTAGCGTCCTCGCAGCAATTCTTGGAGAGTTGGATCGACTGTTTGAGTGGGCATTTCCCCCCTGCGCTCGCCCTATTGGCGGGGCTAATTCTCTCATTTTCCCTAGAACCATTGAAAAGCAGTCCGCTCAAGGGACGGTTCGGGCGATGGGTCTTGAATATCGCCGTTATTCTCACTGACCTCTGTTTGCGTGGACGCTCAATCTGATCAGCCGCACGCTCCCACTACCAGATCAGTGCCGCGACCGCGCGGGCGGCATGGACGAGCGTGCTGCGCGCATACGAGACTTGATCGCGTTAGCTTTTCGCCGGAGCTGCAGCCATGCGAGCTTGCATCTGGCGGGTCAGATGTGGCACCACACCCACCATCCGCTCTATGAGCATCAACTGGCCCCGGTGGTGCATCTCATGTTCTTTGACTGAAAGGATCATTTCGAAACGGCTCTTTGCCGAAGGAGTCATCCCCGTGGGCATTTCAACCCGCTCACCTAAGAAACCGTCCGTAAGGCCTTCGAGCCAACCCGCCCATTGCTCGCCAGAGCTGCGAAGCATCTCAAGCGTCTGACCCTTGCTCCGCTGTAGCTTTTCTTCCGCCGCCAAGCGTTGCATCACGGATGGAAAGTTGAATCCCTCCAGTGAAGACCGGTGCTCCTGAGCGTGGACTTGGTATTGAACAGTGTACGTCTGCGAAATGTGCGTCAACAATTCCCCGACAGTGCGGGTGTTTGGCGCTGGTCGAAAGCTATATTTCTCTTCAGGAATTTCTTCAGCAATCGTAATCGTATTTTTCCGAACCATCCGAAAACTCTCGGCTAGTTCCTTAGCTCCATAGTAGTTCAAGCGATTTCTCCTTGAGTCACACCAGATGTCCTTTCAGGGGGCGGTCTGGACCCAGAGTCTAACACGCTGCCTTTGACGGGGCCAGCAGCCTGGCAGTTGGCCTGGGAAGGCCGTTCAGGAACGCGGCAGTTGCTGCGTTTGCCCCGTAGGGCGTTGCGATGGACGTAACATGACCGACATTCCGATACGCGTCACTGTACGATGTTCCTGACTCGGCAACTTGGGATCCTGATTCCGGGACGTAAACTCAGCAGGACAATCAAAGCACTGCTAGTGGGCATTCATTCGATCCGTTATGTGCCCTCGCGAACCCTTGAAGGTGGAGTTGCCAGTTCCAAAGTAAACTCCGGCAAAGGAGTTCCCGCTCGGAACAGGATAGAAACTGACGTGCGGACTGCCGTCTCCCCACATGTAGAAAAGCAAGGTGAAATGGCCTTCGCCTTTGCCTACTGTCATCTCTTGGGTACGCAAGTTCGGAGTTGGCGTGCTGGCATGCGGTCCGCCGGTAGTGACGAAAGCTGCGAGCAATGCCTTGTCCTGCGAGGCCAGTTTGTAGGTGCCCTGGACTTGATACATGTTGCCGGCGGTCAGCGTGTCAGAAGTCCCGCGAACGGCATCAATGGTGATGCTGTCGCCACCCTGAAGGT
>PKYX01000473.1 GCA_003132825.1 Acidobacteriaceae bacterium | reverse complement strand
GGCGCCAACCAAGTTACCTCCACCAACGATCCCACTGCGCATGCCGAGGTGATCGCCATTCGCGAAGCCTGCCGGAAACTCGGCATTTTCGAGCTGAAAGACTGCGAACTGTACACGTCTTGCGAACCATGTCCCATGTGCCTGGGCGCGATCTATTGGGCACGTCTCTCTCGCCTTTATTTTGCCAGCGTCGCGGCGGATGCCTCTCAGGCCGGATTTGACGACTCCTTTATCNNCTCCCAGGCTGGATTTGACGATTCATTCATCTATCACGAGTTTGCGCGGCCTCACTCCGAGCGCGGCATTCCGATGGTTCAAATGATGCGCGAGGAGGCCTTGGCGGGATTTCGCGCCTGGCAAGAAAAACCCAACAAGACACTCTATTGAGCAGTACCGCAATTGAGCACTGGCGGATCATGGTCGAGGTCATCTGTCGGCGTCACACCAACTTGAGGGGACCGATGTGATCGATCGCTATTTCAGGCTTACCGAGAATCACACCACCGTGCGGCAGGAAATGCTCGGCGGCCTCACCACGTTCGTGACGATGGCTTACATCATTGTCGTGAACCCGCAGATATTGTCGCAGACCGGCATGCCCGCTGACGGGGCGCTTTTCGCGACCTGCATTTCCGCCGCAGCTGCGACCCTGGTGATGGGGCTGTACGCCAACTATCCCATTGCCCTGGCTCCCGGCATGTCGCTCAATGCCTATTTCACCTACTCGGTGTGTTTCAACATGCATGTGCCGTGGCGCACGGCATTGGGAGTGGTTTTTCTTTCGGGAGTCGTCTTTCTATTGCTAACGGTGACCCGGGTGCGCGAGCAGATTGTCAACGGCATGCCCGATTGCCTGAAGCATTCCACTGCGACCGGTATCGGGATGTTCATCGCCTTTGTCGGATTGCGCAACGCAAAGCTGGTGGTGGCCAGCCCGGCCACCTTCGTTGGCCTCGGCAGCTTTGCGGACAAGGAAGTGCAAACCGCTTGTTTTGGCCTGGTCCTCACGCTTGTCTTGATGGCGCGCAACATTAAGGGTGGCATCTTGATCGGTATTCTCGGAACCACTGTGGTGGGGATTCTTCGCGGCATCGCGAGCTGGCCGTCCGCGCTGGTCGCCATGCCGCATCCGTCGTCCACCTTCCTCCAGCTCGACCTCCGCGGCGCGGTTCATCTTGGCTTTCTGGAAATCTTGTTCGCCTTCCTCTTTGTCGACCTGTTCGACAATGTGGGAACTCTGGTTGGCGTTTGCGAGCAGGGCGGATTCATGCGGAACGGCAAGATTCCTCGCGTCGGACGGGCGCTGGTGGCCGACGCGGTTGGCACTATTTTCGGATCGCTGACCGGTACCTCCACAGTGACGAGCTATATTGAGAGCGCCGCTGGCGTCGCGGCAGGCGCACGCACTGGATTCAGCAACCTCACGGTTGCCGGCCTCTTTTTCCTGGCGACTTTTTGTTCTCCGCTGGCAGCAGCGATTCCCGGCTATGCCACCGCTCCGGCGCTCATCCTGGTCGGCGCATTGATGACCCAGTCCATCGCGCACATCGACTGGAAAGAATTTAGTGAAGCGGTGCCGGCATTCATCACCACCTTAGCTACACCTCTGACCTTTAGCATCGCAACCGGACTTAGCTTGGGACTCATTTCCTATACGGTCGTGAAGATCGCGGCTGGCAAGATTCGCGAAATCAATGTGCTGGTTTGGATTCTGACCGCCCTGTTTATCCTGCGCTATGTCTATCTGGCAGCCAGCTAGCAAACCCCAGGGATAAGCGGTTCTTTTCCGTTTCGTCGGGCGCAATCGTTTCTTCGAGGCCGACATGGGAAAGGCGAGTCCAACGATGCGCTCTCAGCGGGAGAAACTCTTCAGCGCGATGTCCGACAATGCCAGCTTGCGAGCGTTCCTCTCCCAACGTGTGGTCACTCCGGCTGGCATCCGGGCGGCAGCTGTACTGGTTGAAGGGGGGAGAATCCGCGACGTTGTTTCTCCCTCCCGGTTGCCCCCGGCCGCGGAGATCCGGGATTTTGGCAGTGTCGCGATTCTCCCGGGGCTCGTCGATTCGCACGTGCACATAAACGAACCGGGGCGAACGGAATGGGAGGGATTTCACACCGCCACGCGCGCCGCGGCGGCGGGCGGCTACACTTTCCTTGTCGACATGCCATTGAACTGCTTGCCGGCCACGACTGACGTGGCGGCGTTGGAGGCGAAGCGAGAGGCGGCGCGGGGCGAGTGCCGGGTGGATTGGGCAGCCTGGGGCGGGGTTGTCGCGCACAACCAACAAGAGATTGAAGCGTTGGCGGCCGCGGGTGCGCGGGGATTCAAGTGCTTCCTGATTCATCCCGGCATCGACGGCTTTACCATGGTCAACGAGCAGCAGTTGCGGGCTGCTCTTCCGCACGTTGCGCGTACTGGCTTGCCGTTGTTGGTGCACGCGGAACTTGCCGGGCCCGTGGAGGCTGCCACGGCTCAGTTAGCGGGCAGCGATTGGGCCGAGTACTCGACTTATTTGCAATCGCGGCCGGAGGAGGCAGAGCTTTTGGCGATTCGCTGGCTGTTGTCGCTGTGCCGCGAGTACCGGTTTCGTCTGCACATCGTGCATCTTTCCGCCAGCCAGGCGCTGGTCGATCTGCGTGCGGCCCGCTCGGAGGGGCTTCCGGTCAGTGTGGAGACTTGCCCGCACTATCTGCATCTTGCCGCAGAGGCCATCCCGCGTGGGGCTACTCAGTGCAAATGCGCACCGCCAATCCGGAGCCGTGAAAATTGCGATGCATTGTGGCAGGGCTTGCGGGATGGAGTGATTGATCTTGTCGCGACCGACCATTCGCCTTGTCCGCCGGCCATGAAACTGCTTGATCGAGGAGACTTCAGGGCGGCATGGGGCGGCATTGCAAGCCTTTCTGTCGCTTTGTCCATCCTGTGGACCGAGGCCAGCCGACGCCAGTTCTCCCTGGTTGAAATTGCCCGCTGGATGGGGTCGGCGCCAGCGGCGCTGGCCGGGTGCCACGACCAGAAGGGCCGGATTGCGGCCGGCTGCGATGCTGATTTGGTGATATTCGACCCGGAAGCGGAGTTCGTGGTAACCAAGGAGCAATTGCATTACCGACATCCGATTTCTCCCTATCTGGGTGAGAAGCTGCGCGGCGTGGTCAAAGCGACCTACCTGAGAGGGACCCCGGTATTCCTAGAAGGCGATTTCCCGGGGCCGCCGATCGGGCGCGAATATCGGCCGTAGCCCTCGGAACACGGAATTCAACCGATCAGTCTTTTCCATGTTCGTTTCTTATGCGTTTTCGTTCACAATACGGGAACAGGCTTGCAGAAGCTGCTGCGGCAACCGCTTGGCAGCCGGAGTCGAGGCATTAGGTGAAAGATAACCGAATTGTCGGTGTTTCGGTTCCGCGCAAGGAAGGCCGCGACAAAATCACGGGCCGGGCCCGTTACATCGACGACATGACTCTGCCCGGAATGCTGTACGGCGCGACCATTCGCAGCCAAATCCCGCGCGGCAAGATTAAAAGCGTCAATTTCAGTTCGGGAATCAACTGGGACGAATTTGTGATCGTTACGGCGAAAGACATCCCGGGGGAAAACTGCATCGCGCTGATTCTTGACGACCAACCCTGCCTGGCCGATGGCGCGATCAATCATCCCGAAGAGCCGGTTCTGTTGTTGGCCCACTCGGACAAACATCTGCTTCCGAAAGCCGTCGCGGCGGTTTCGATCGAGTACGAGCCTCTCCCCGCAATCTTCACTATCGCAGACAGCGAGCGAGGTCGCGAAATCATTTGGGGAGCGGACAATATCTTCAAGAGGTACTTGATTGAGAAGGGTTCGGTCGACGGCATTTGGGAGCGAGCCGCCCACATCGTCGAAGGGGAGTACACGACAGGAGCCCAGGAACAGCTCTATATCGAAAACAACGGCGTGATTGCAGCCTTTGATCCCGAGCAGGGAATTACGCTGTGGGGCTCGCTGCAGTGCCCCTACTATGTGCACAAGGCGCTGATGGCTCTATGCGGCTTGCCAGCGGAAAAGGTTCGCGTGGTGCAGATGGAAACCGGAGGGGCATTCGGCGGCAAGGAGGAGTACCCCTCGATGATCGCAGGGCACGCGGCGCTTCTGGCCATGAAGTCAAACCGGCCCGTCAAGATCATTTACGATCGCATGGAAGACATGGCGGCAACGACCAAGCGGCATCCATCGCGCACCCGCCACCGCACTGCCGTCAGCCAAGACGGAAAAATATTGGGCGGGGAAATTGATTTCACCATTGACGGCGGAGCCTACGCAACCCTCTCTTCTGTGGTGCTGTCGCGCGGGACCATTCACGCCGGCGGACCGTACTACTGGCCGAGCGTTCGCATCCGTGCCCAGGCAGTCGCCACCAATGCCCCGCCGCACGGGGCGTTTCGCGGCTTCGGAGCACCGCAATGTCTGTTCGCCATGGAGCGGCACATGGACCGCATCGCGCAGGTCGTCGGCCTTTCGCCCCATGAGATTCGACGCCGGAATTTCTTGAAGGTGGGACAAACCACCACCACCGAGCAGGTGATCGGCGAAGAAATTGATCTGGGCAAACTTCTCGACCGCGCACTGGAGCTTTCCAGCTATCACGCCAAGCAAGCCCAATTCAAAAAGGAAAATGTGTCAGCCGGCATCAAGAAGGGAATCGGCATTGCGGCGTTCTTGCACGGAGCGGGCTTCACTGGCTCGGGGGAACGATACTTGAGTTCGGTGGTCGGGGTGGAGGGAATCGCCAACGGGAATGTGCGGGTGCTGGTCTCTAGCGCGGAATTCGGCCAGGGAACGAAGACAATACTCTGTCAAATTGCGGCCGAGGCTCTGGGGTTGCCCTACGACAACATCGAGATTGGCCAGCCGGACACATTGGAAGTACCGAACAGCGGACCCACCGTTGCATCGCGTACTGCGATGATCGTGGGGAAGTTGGTCCATTCTGCGGCGCTCGGGATCAAACAGACTTTGATCGCGAATGGGATGCTCGACCAAGCCTACTCGGCCGAACAGTTTCGCGACGCCTGCCGGGATTACGTTGCCACCCATGGACGATTTCGCTCTCTCGCCCGCTATCAGGAGCCTGGCAATATTTATTGGGACGATCAGAACTATCGCGGGGACGCCTACGCGGCCTTTGCCTGGGCGGTCTATGTAGCGCAAGTTTCAGTCGACCTGACAACCTACCAGGCCACGGTCGACGATTTCGTGGCCCTTCAGGAAGTGGGCAAAGTTCTTCATCCCGTTCTGGCGACCGGGCAGATTGTAGGCGGCGTCGCCCAGGGGATCGGTTACGCACTGTATGAAAAAGTAGTTTGGAAAGACGGGCGCATGCAGAACGGCCAGATGACGAACTACATCATGCCGACCTCGGCCGACCTGCCTTCGATTCGGGTATTTTTTGAAGAGACGGGCAACGTTCATGGCGCCTTCGGCGCGAAGGGGATTGGAGAGTTGCCGATGGATGGGCCCGCACCTGCGATCCTCAATGGCATCGAAGACGCACTCGGAGTGCGATTCGATTCTATCCCTTTGCTTCCGGAAGATATCTTCGCCAAACTCACGGCCCCGCTTGGGGAGCAATTTCATCCGGCAGGGGCACGATGAGCCAGGCGCGGGAGAGTCGTTCCAAAAGCGAGATTTCATTCACCGTGAACGGCTTGGTCAGTACGGTACGTGCCTATCCCATGGAGCGATTGCTGGACGTGCTGCGGGGCGAACTTGGACTGACGGGGACGAAGGAGGGGTGCGGCGAAGGCGAATGCGGCTCCTGCTCGGTATTGCTGGACGGGACCTTGGTCAACAGTTGTTTGATACCGGTTCTGCAGGCGAGCGGCGCGAGGATTACGACCATCGAAGGCCTTGGCGAACCGACCAGGCTGCACGGGCTGCAAAAGGCCTTTCTCGAGTGCGGAGGCGCGCAATGCGGTATTTGCACGCCGGGCATGATTTTGGCCGCTTTCCATCTGCTGCGCAAGAATCCAGATCCTACGCTCGAAGACATCCGCGAAGGGCTTGCGGGGAACCTTTGCCGCTGCACCGGCTACGCTCAGATTTTCGAGGCAGTAGCGGAAGCGGCGCGCCGCAGGGACGTTTCATGAGGGCCGATCCAGCGAATTTTGAATTGATTGCGCCGGGCAGTTTGCAATCGGTGGTGACGCTTCTGGCCAACGAGCCGGGTCGGTGGCTCCCGATCGCCGGGGGAACCGACGTCATGGTGCGGTTCGCGGCGGGCATGCTTCCGGCCCAAAAGCTAGTGAGCATCTGGAATCTTCCTGAGTTGCGGCGAGTGGACTTCACGCCGGAAGAGGTTCGCATCGGCGCCGGATGCACCTACACCGATCTACGCGAGCACCCGGTGGTGGCGGCGGAATTCCCCTTGCTCGCGAGCGCCGCTCGCGCGACCGGCGGAATTGCCAATCAGAACCGAGGGACGCTGGGCGGAAATATTGTCAACGCCTCGCCGGCCGCCGATTCCTTGCCCGCTTTGCTGGTATACGAAGCGGATTTGATCCTGGTCTCAGCGCGCGGCGAGCGCCGACTCCCCTACTCGGAGTTTCATCTCGGCTACAAGAAAACCCGGCTCGCACCGGATGAACTGATCCGCGCCATCTGCCTGCGGAGAGACTTTCTGGGGTACGTTTCCTATTGGCGCAAAGTGGGTGCGCGGAACGCACAAGCAATCTCCAAAGTATCGATGGCCGGGTTGGCGCGAGTCGCGGGCGGCATCCTCGAAGATGTGCGAATCGCTTTGGGGAGTGTGGCCCCGATCCCGCTTCGACTCGCCGAAACCGAACAAGCAATCCGGGGAAAGGGCATCGGGCCGGAGATTACGCAGTTGGCCCGGAGAACGGTAGCTGCGGAAATCCGTCCGATCGACGATATCCGGTCCACCGCCAGATATCGCGCTTCGATCGCGGCCAATCTGGTTTCCGAATTTCTCGGCAAACTGAGTGTGGAGAAGGTATGAACCCAGTGCTCGAACGTTGGAACCGGATTCCTTTGGAGGAAGCAGCGAGTGAGATACTCTCTTGTTGCGGTTCGAAAACCTGGGCGCTTGGAATGGCCGCCCGCAGGCCTTTCGCAGAGGAGAAATCCGTACTGCTGGCCTCAGATGAGACGTGTCGCAGCCTCACGGACGCAGATTGGCGGGAGGCCTTTCACAGCCATCCTCGGATCGGTGAGTTGAAAGCTCCGCTCGCGGCGCGGCCGCAATCGGCGGCATGGTCGGTGGAGGAGCAGGCGAACCTGGGTGCCTCCGAGGATCGGGTGAAAAGTGCGCTCGCGGAAGCAAATAGGGAGTACGAGCGGCGGTTCAAGCGTATCTTTATCGTGTCCGCTGCAGGAAAATCGGCCGAGGAAATTCTGTCCGCTTTGAGGCGCCGTTTGAACAACGACGAAACCACCGAGCTGCGGGAAGCTGCCGAGCAACAGCGTCAGATCACGCAGGGTCGTTTGAGAAAGTGGATGCAGCCATGAGCGGCGTTTCCACGCACGTTCTCGATATTGCGCTCGGAAGGCCGGTGAAAGACGTCCTCGTGCGCTTGGAGCGGCGAGAGACTTCGGGCGCGTGGAGACCGCTGGCCTCCGCGCTCACGGATCAGGACGGGCGCTGCGCTCAACTGATGGCGACCGACCACGCCCTCGAACCTGGTCTCTACCGCGTGGCCTTCGAGACGGCAGTGTATTTCGCTTCCCAGAAGACTGAGGGCCTGTATCCCCTGGTGGAAGTCACGTTTCAGGTGCGCAACGGCGAAGAGCATTTCCATATACCGCTTTTGTTGAGCGCGAATGGGTATACCACGTACCGGGGAAGCTGAGACTCATGATCGCTTTGGCTGAAAATCGATACGGTAAGTCGCGAGTCCGCCTGGTGCAGGTGAAGCGAAATTCCAGCCGGCACGAGTTTCGCGAATGGACCGTTCAGGTCTTGCTCGAGGGCGACTTTGCGTCCTGTTTCGAGGACGGAGACAACAGCAAGATCCTGCCTACCGACACGATGAAGAATACTGTCTATTCGCTTGCGCGGAATTCGGCAGCTGAATGCATGGAAGAATTTGCCCAGGAACTGGCCGAGTTCTTGGGGCGCCGCAATCCCCAAGTTTCGCGGGCGGAAGTTTCCATTTCACAAAAAAAGTGGGAGCATCTCAACGCCGGAGGCAAATTGCATCTTACGACCTTTGTGCAATCGAGTGGAGAATGCCAGACCACAACCGTCACGCGAACCGAGCAAGGAACAGTCTCGGTCCGCTCGGGCCTGGAAAACCTAGTCATCATGANNCATGAAGACTTCCGGCTCGGGTTTCGAGGGCTACATTCGCGACCCCTTGACCACGTTGCCCGAAATGAAGGATCGCCTGTTTGGCACCGCGGTCAAGGCCAACTGGAACTATTCCGGCCCTCAAGCGGCGTACGCCTTGCTGCGAACCAAGATACGCGAGACTCTGCTCGCCACGTTTGCTGGACATGAAAGCAAATCGGTGCAGCACACTCTGCATGCCATGGCCCGGGCGGTGCTGGAGGGTGTTCCGGAGGTCGAAGATATCGAACTGGCCATGCCCAACAAGCATTGCCTTCTGGTGGATCTTTCGCGCTTCGGGCAAGACAACCCCAACGAGATTTTTGTTCCGATCGACGAACCGCATGGCTACATCGAAGCGCGCGTTCGCCGGCAGGAGTAACCCCGAGTGCTCGCTGCGAGTGGCATTCTGGCGCGGGAAGTCATCGCACGCTGCCAAGAGCTTGCCGGGTTCAGTGAGGACGTGGGCAGCACGCGCCGTACATTTCTTTCGCCGCCCATGCGCGATTGCCACCGCGAGATTGCGACCTGGATGGAACCGCTCGGAGCCAAAGTAACCATTGATGCGGCGGGAAACTTGCACGGTCTTTATCCGGCGAATGCGGCCCACGCCCCGCACTTGCTCATCGGGTCGCATCTGGACACGGTGCCGCATGCAGGAGCCTATGACGGTGTCCTGGGCGTGGTTGTTGCCATCGCCGTGCTCGAGGGCCTCGGTGCGCGACGGCTTCCATTTGCGATTGAGGTCATCGGCTTTTCCGAAGAAGAGGGCGTTCGCTTCGGCGCTCCGTTCATCGGGAGCCGTGCGCTGGTCGGGGGACTCGACGAGGATTTGCTGGGCCGTCGGGATCGGCAAGGCGTCTCCGTACGACGGGCAATCGAGAATTTCGGCCTGAACCCGGAGGAACTTGCGCAAGCGGCGATCAAAGACAACACCCTGGCCTACCTGGAGTTTCACATCGAGCAGGGGCCGGTTTTGGAGAAGCTGGGGCAGCCGCTGGCCTCGGTCGAGGCCATCGCCGGCCAGAGCCGAGCGCAATTCGTTTTCCTAGGCCGCGCCAACCATGCCGGCACCACGCCGATGAATCTTCGCTATGATGCGATTGCGGGCGCTGCGGAGTGGATATCATCGGTCGAAATCTCAGCCCAAAACATTGCTGGATTGGTGGCGACGGTAGGCCAAATCGAAGCCAAGCCGGGAGCGGCCAACGTCATCGCCGGCGAAGCGAGACTTTCGCTGGATGTGCGGCACCGTTCCGATCAGGTTCGCGGGAAAGCGGTAGCGGAGCTTACGCATCGGGCGGAAGAGATTGCGCAGCGTCGCAGACTATCGCTCGAGACCCGGACCCTCATCGATCAGCCGTCGGTCTTAATGGATCAGTATCTGGTCGGTCAGATTGAGGCTGCCATTCGCAAGTGCGGCTGCGAGGTTCACCGGATGGTGAGCGGAGCGGGCCACGACGCCATGGTTCTGGCGGCGAAAATTCCCGCGGCGATGATTTTTCTGCGAACTGTGGACGGAGTCAGCCACGACCCCGCGGAATCGGTCAAGATCGAGGATGTGGCGAAGGCGATCGAATGTGGAGTCGCTCTGCTCGATCAGCTCGCTGCGTCGCCCGAATTTCAAAAAAGGATGCACCGTGCATAATCTCGGCGAAACTCGAAGCTCTCAACGGTCCAATCATCTTCTTCTAACCCCCGACACCTTCGTGCGGTCCCCGCTGCCGGGGATGACACGGTGTACCGCCGTGGTGCACGTGGGGCCCGCCCTGGGTGCTGGATTTGCCGAATACAGCGTTGAATTCGAAGCCGGTGGCGAGCTGGGTCCCGTTTCGGTGCAGCGCTTTCTGTATGTTCTCGATGGCGCTCTGAGTTTAGAAGTGGAAGGTAAGAGGAGCGAGCTCGCGGTTCGCGGTTATGCGTATCTGCCGCAAGGCTGCGCTCATCGAGTTGTGGCGACCCAAACCAGCCAGGTTGTGGTGATCGAGAAAGCGTACCAGCCTCTGGCCTCGGTGGACCCGCCGCGCTGGATGATCTCGAACGAAGATGCGGTTTCCTCGCACTCGCTCGCAGAAGATCCTGACCTCCAGGTGAAGTGTTTGCTTCCTGACCAAGTGACTTTCGATTTCGCGGTAAACACGATGGTCTACCAGCCCGGGGCTGCGCTCAGCATGGTCGAAATGCATGTGATGGAGCACGGACTCATCATGCTGGAAGGGGGCGGGATTTATCGGCTCGGCGATTCCTGGTATCCAGTGGTCGCGGGCGATTTCATCTGGATGGCCCCCTATTGTCCGCAATGGTTTGGCGCGATCGGCAAGGTGCCGGCGAAATACCTCATCTACAAAGACTGGAACCGGCATCCACTGGCGGGAACACAACATGAGCCTCACCGTTAACCAAGAGCGTCTGATGCAGGAGATCGAAGAGCTGGGCTCGATTTCCGATGCCGAACCGCCCGCGGTCACTAGAATCGTTTTCACTCCCTCGGACCTCCGGGCACGTGCGTGGCTCATCTCGCGGTGCGAAGCAGCGGGTCTGGCGGTGCGTCAGGATGCCATTGGCAATACCTTCGCGCGCTGGATCGGGTCCGATCCCGATGCACCCGCGGTCGGCACCGGTTCGCACATCGACGCCATTCCGAATGCCGGCAAATACGACGGAGTGGTCGGAGTGCTGGGTGGCCTTGAGGCAATCCGAGCGTTGCAGCAAAGCGGTTTTCATCCGACCAGATCCATTGAGCTTCTGATTTTTACCTCCGAAGAGCCCACGAGGTTTGGAATTGGCTGTCTCGGCAGCCGGCTACTCTCAGGAACTCTTTCGCCCCAGGCTGCCGGAAGACTGACCGATCGCGAGGGCGCGTCGACCGAGGAGGTGCGCCGCAAGGCGGGGATGCGAGGTGAACTTGCCGAGGTACAGCTCCCGCCCGGTTACTACGCGGCATTTGTCGAACTCCACATCGAGCAGGGATTCATCCTCGAGCGTCGGAAGATTCCTCTTGGAGTGGTGCAGAGCATCGCCGCCCCGGCGAGCGCGCGCATCACGATCGAAGGTGCGGGAGGGCATGCGGGCGGCGTCTTGATGCCCGACCGGCGAGATGCTCTTTGCGCGGCGGCCGAATTGATTTTAGCTCTTGAGACCGCAGCTCGCTCGAGCGGCGCGGTTGACACCGTGGCTACGGTCGGTACCTGTGAAGTGTTCCCCGGGGCGGTCAATAGCATTCCCAGCCGGGTCTGCCTAAGCGTCGACGTCCGAGACACAGATCTTAAGCGGCGCAACAGGGTGATCGAGCGACTGGAGGAGGCATGCCGGGCGGTCTCTATAAAACGGCAGGTGACGGTCCAAACCGAACTGCTGAACGCCGATGCTCCTGCGGATTGCGCCGCCTCCGTCGTTGAAGCTCTGGTAGGGTCTTGCGCGAAACATGACTTCAATTTCTTGTCCATGGTGAGCCGCGCCTACCACGACTCGCTCTTCATGTCCCGCATTGCGCCCGCCGCAATGTTGTTTATTCCCTGTCGCAACGGTCACAGCCACCGCCCAGATGAATATGCCTCGCCCGAGGACATCACGCGGGGAACCTTGGTGCTGGCGGAGACGCTGGCTACGTTGTCGGCCACAGACTATTAGATTGAGCGACTTCGAGGCGCCGGCAAAGCCAGCTCGCGCCCCGCAATCGAACCGCACGCTGGGTGACGGTGCCCGATCAGGGCTGGGTGTAGGCCGATCGTTTCAGAAACTCACCGGCGCCGGGCCGCCCCACGAACTTATCATTCTCGACCACCACGCGGCCGCGTGAAAGAACCATGACCGGCATGCCGGTGACTTCGATGCCTTCGAACATCGAGTAATCCACTCGCATATGATGGGTCTTGGCGCTGATCGTGTGCTTCTTGGCAGGGTCAAAAATCACCAAGTCGGCATCACTTCCCACTCCAATCGTACCCTTGCGGGGATAAAGCCCGAAAAGCTTGGCTGGGGTTGTAGACACCAGCTCGACAAAGCGGTTTAGGCTAAAGCGGCCTTGATGGACGCCCCCCGAGTAAATGAGGCTCATGCGGTGCTCAACACCGGGGCCGCCGTTAGGAATTTTCGTGAAGTCGCCAAGCCCGAGTTCTTTCTGCTCTTTGAAACAAAATGGACAATGATCGGTCGAGACCACCTGCAGATGATCGCATTTCAGGCCATTCCACAATTTCTCCTGGTTCCATTTTTCGCGCAGAGGTGGCGTGAAGACATACTTGGCTCCTTCGAAGCCGGGCACGTCGAAATTTTCTAGGGAAAGATAGAGGTACTGCGGACAGGTTTCCGCGTAAACCGGAAGGCCACGGTCGCGAGCCTCTCGCACCTTTTCCAAGGCATCATGGCAGCTCAAGTGCACGATGTAGACCGGCGCGCCCGCCATTTCCGCCAATGCGATGGCTCGTGCGGTGGCCTCCGCTTCGGCGGTGGTCGGACGAGTCAAGGCGTGATATTTCGGTGCAGTTTTCCCCTCCGCCAGGGCTTGCTGCACGATGACGTCGATGGCGTTGCCATTTTCGGCGTGCATGCAGACCAACCCCCCGTTCTTGGCGGTGGTCCGCAGTGCTTTGAAAATGCTGCCGTCATCCAGCATAAAAACCCCCGGGTAGGCCATGAACATTTTGAAGCTGGTCACGCCTTCCCGCACCAGCGCATTCATTTCCTCCAGCTGCGCATCTGCCAAGTCTGTGAGGATGCAGTGAAAGGAATAATCACAGACAGCTTTGTCCGAAGCCTTCTGCATCCAGGTGTCGAAAGCCGTTCTCAGCGTTTGGCCCTTGTACTGAATCGCGAAATCGATCAGCGTCGTTGTTCCCCCAAACGCGGCAGCTCGNNTGCGTGTGCACGTCGATTCCGCCGGGCAGGACGTACTTTCCCGCGGCGTCAATGATCTTGCCGGCATTTTCGCGCGGCAGGCTCTTGCCAATCGCATCGACTTTGCCGCCCCGGATGGCGACGTCGGCCGCGTACGTGTCGGTTGAGGTGACCACGTCTCCATTTGTGATGAGAATGTCGAACCCCATGCCAGTTCCTCCTGAGAATCAAGACCAGAATGTTATGCTAAACTGCGGCGGCTTGAGGTGTCGATTTTCACGGGTGAGGAGAAAGCGACATGCAGTTCGGTTTCACCATTAAGCCCGATATGCCGGACATGCCACCCGAGCGAATTGTTGCCCTGGCTCGGCAGGCCGAAGCCGCCGGCTTCGAGTACGGCTGGACGTTCGATTCTCACGTGTTGTGGCTTGAGCCCTATCCACTGCTCACCCTTATGGCCACTAACACCAAGAATATGCGTTTGGGCACCTGCGTCACCAATCCCGCCGTCCGCGACCTGACCGTGACTGCGAGCCTGTTCGCCACATTGAACCTGATTTCTGGTGGGCGCATGCAGCTTGGCATCGGCCGCGGGGACAGTTCTCGGCGCGTGATGGGCAAAAAGCCGGTTTCCTCGGCCCAGCTGGAAGATGCGGTGAAAACTTTTCGTGAGCTTACGGCCGGGCGGCAGGTCGAATATGAAGGCCGGTCCACGCGCCTCGCTTGGGCGACCAGCTCCCCTCCCGTGTGGATCGCCGGCTACGGACCCAAGGTTCTCGATATGGCGGGCCGAATCGCCGATGGTGTGATTTTGCAATTTGCCGACCCTGATTTGATCGCGTGGTGCTGTGGCTTTGTCAAAAAAGGCGCCGAGAGCGTGGGACGCGACCCAAACGGTATCAAGATCATGGCCGCCGCCCCGGTGTGGGTTTCCGATGATCTGGAGGTTGCGCGCCAACGAGTGAGGTGGTTTCCCGCGCTGGTCTCAAACCACGTCGTGGACCTGATCTCCCGTTACCCCCCGGAAGAGTTGCCGCCTGCACTGACCTCGTACGTAAGCAATCGCGGCAGCTATGACTATCAGCAACATTGCGAGGTCGACAGCGACAACTCGAAATTCGTCTCGGATGAGGTCGTGGACCGTTTCTCCCTCGTCGGGCCTGCCGAGGCGCACCGGGAAAAACTCCGTAGGCTGGCCAGTGTCGGTGTTACGCAGTTCAATCTCTACCTGATGTGCGGGGAGGAAGAAGCAACGCTCGAAACCTACCGGAAAGAGATCCTGCCCGCATTTCAAGAGCAGTCGACGACACTGAGGTCCTAGCACAGGTGTCTCCCGAAGGCTCGCAAGGTCTCGGGTGGCAGACTCTGTGACCCCCGGCGCGAGCGAAGGACCTATGCAGTGAAGGCCCGAAGACAAAGGCTGGCGGAAGCCGCTTAGCCGGATTCTTCCACGGCCGACGGTCTTGTTTCTCCCCGAGTTCTCATCCAGCCATAGTAAGTAATGAACGCCACCGTGAAGCCCACGAACCACGAGTAGTCGTATAACGTGCGCAGCGCCGGAATCACCAGCCCCACCAGGGCCGTGGCTGCGCCGAGCGTAAGGGACCCGAGGGCCGCCCAATTGAAGCCGCTCGAATACTCATATGCGCCACCGCGCAGGTAGAGGTCGTTCAGAATAAGCACGCGTCGGCGCAGCACAAAATAGTCACAGATCATGATGCCGGCCACTGGGCCGAGGAAAGCTGCGTATGCGCCCAGCCATCCGAAAATCAACGTCTGGTAGCTGGCCAACAGCTTCCAGGGCATCAGGGCGATTCCCATAAAGCAGGTGATCACGCCGCCGGTGCGAAAACTGATCTTCCTCGGCCACAGATTCGAAAAATCATTGGCTGGCGAAACCACATTGGCGCCAATATTTACATTCAACGTCGCGAGCAGGATCGCTGCCAGCGAAATCACCACCGCAACCGGCGAATGAAACCGGCTGAGGAGTTGCACCGGATCCCAGATTGCAGTTCCGTAAATTACAACCGTCGCCGAAGTCACCAGAATTCCGACCAGCGAATAGAGGGTCATCGTGGCCGGCAGGCCGAGGGCCTGGCCGATCATCTGTTGCCGCTGGCTGCGCGCGAAGCGGGTAAAGTCCGGAATGTTCAGCGAGACGGTCGCCCAAAAACCCACGGTCGCGTTCAGCGCCGGGACCAGAAACTTCAGAAACTCGGCAAAGCTACGGAAACGCGAAGGCGTCGAGAGCATCGGTCCGAAACCGCCGGCACTGTGGTACGCCCATCCCAAAAGCAGCAGGCCCACCGCCAGAAGCACGGGGGCGCTGATCCCTTGCAGGTAGCGGACGTACTCGATACCTTTCAGAATTACCGCAAGGTTGATGAGCCAGAACGCCATAAAACAAATCGCCGTGCTAAAGGGAAACTGGGCCCACGAGGGAGCCAGGGTCGCAATCAAGGTGCTGATCGCTTCTCCCCCAATCCAAGTCTGGATGCCAAACCATCCGCAAGCCACCAGAGCGCGCAGAACGGCCGCCACATTCGCCCCGAGAACGCCAAAGGAAGCACGGGCCAATACCGGGAACGGTACGCCGTAGCGCGCGCCCGGATGCGAGTTCAGGAGCATGGGAATCAGTACGATGCTGTTCCCCATAAACACGGTGGCCACAGCCTGTTTCCAGTTCATGCCTCCCTGGATCAGGCTGGCCGCCAGCATGTAGGTGAGGATATTGACCGACATCGAGACCCACAGAGCCGCGTAGTTGTAGGTGCCCCAGTGACGTTGCTCGCTTTTAGCCGGCGCCAAGTCTGGGTTGTAGAGCGGACTCGATTCGATGGACGGAGGCAGAGATGGAGATGAGGATAGGGGCTCTGAGCGGGTGTTCATCGGTTTCTTGAATATCCTGGAGTGCCAGACCGCAGCCGCCAACTCGGACCCGGCCGCAGGCGACCGGTTCAAACCTTTCCGGCCGCGCCACATAACCATCGGCGCAGACAGGGGAGAGAAGCTGTTCTAGTCGGCCGCCGCCGATGTTCCGGTCTGCGCGGTCAGCGGCCCGTATGTCTCCGGGCGGCGATCGCGGTAAAACTGCCAGACCTTTCGCACCTCCTGAATCATGTCGAGATCCAGATTGGCGACCAGCACCTCGTCGCGGCCGCGGCTTGCTTGCGCAACAATCTTGCCGCGGGGATTGCAGAAATAGCTCTTGCCGTAAAACTCGCCGATGCTCCACGGTTTTTCGGTCCCAACGCGGTTGATCGCGCCTACGAAATAGCCGTTGGCGGCAGCATGCGCCGGTTGCTCCAGTTCCCACAGATATTCCGAGAGTCCCGCCACGGTCGCGGAAGGATTGAACACGATTTCTGCGCCGTTCAGTCCCAGCACGCGCGCCCCTTCAGGAAAATGCCGGTCGTAGCAGATGTAAACGCCGATCTGAGCATATTTCGTTTTGAACACGGGATAGCCAAGATCACCGGGAGTGAAGTAAAACTTCTCCCAGAATCCGGGGTGCACGTGCGGGATGTGGTGCTTGCGGTATTTGCCCAGGTAGCTGCCATCGGCGTCGATGACGGCTGCGGTGTTGAAATACAGGCCGGGCATCTGCTCTTCATAAACCGGAACCACCATCGCCATGCCATGCTTCGCCGCAATTTTTTGCATCAGCTTGGTGGTCGGGCCTTCCGGTACCCTCTCTGTAAGGTCGTACCAGCGAATGTTCTGCTCGGCGCAAAAATACGGGCCGTAGAAAAGTTCCTGCAGGCAGAGGATTTTCACTTTCTTCTTCGCGGCCTGTTCGATCAATCTGAGATGCTTATCGATCATCGCCTTCTTGATTTGGGGAAGCGTGTGGTTGGCGCCGAGCGCGTTACTTGCCTGGATAAGACCACAACGCACGATGCGAGACATGAGAGCACCTCCGAGACAGGAATATAGCAAAACTGCAAAGTCTTTTCCGGAAGACAGAAGACTCTACGCTGTTGTCGGCTCAATCTCGCGTCGCATAGTCCCGCGAGCGGTCCCGCAAGGGTGACTGCTTCGAAAGAGCTTCGCGAATCCGAGCGTATCCCGGCTTGATCGCGGAATAAATCACGTCGCAGCGTTGGCTGTAGGGCTGAAAGGCGCTCTTCATGGCATTGATTGTGAGTTTCTCAAAATCATCCAGGGTCAAGCCAAAGGTCTCGGCAGCTGCTTCGAACTCGCGCGTCATGCTGGTATCGCTCATCAACCGATTGTCGGTGTTCAGGGTGACACGGAACTTTTCCTGATAAAGAATCTTGAAAGGATGTTCGGCCAGGCTTGGTGTGGCGCCGGTATGAACATTGCTGATCAAGCAGACCTCAATCGGAATCCGCTTATCGAGAACGTATTGCGCGAGATCGCCAAGCACCACCTTTCCTTCCGCCACCGTAATATCGTCGATCAAGCGTGTTCCATGGCCAATTCGGTGCGCTCCACAGTACTGAATGGCCTGCCAGATCGATTCCTTTCCGTAGCCCTCCCCGGCGTGAATGGTGATGTTGAAGTTCTCCCGCTGAATGTAGTGGAACGCGTCCACATGCTTTTTCGGAGGAAACCCTCCTTCTTCGCCCGCAAGATCGAAGCCCACTACGCCGCGGGCGCGGAAATCGAGGGCCAGCTCCGCCATCTCCAGAGATACGTTAAGATTGCGCATGGCACAAATAATTAATCCCGAAGGCACGCCAAAATCCTTGCGGCCGCGCTCCAGTCCCTTGAGCACGGCGGAAACGATCTGCTGGTGCGTAAGCCCCTTCTTGGTGTGAAACAGTGGCGCAAATCGCGTCTCGAAGTAAACCACGCCATCGTTGGCTAGGTCCTCCACCTGTTCGTAGGCGACACGCTCGAGTGCCTCCTCGGTCTGCATCACGGCGATGGTGTGAGCAAAACCCTCCAGATATTTGGCCAGACTTCCCTTGTTGGCTCCCTGGTGAAACCACTGTGCCAACGCTTCCGGATCGTCGGTAGGAAGTCCCGAATACTCGGTCTCCCGGGCCAGTGAAATTACGGTTTGTGGACGCAGCACGCCGTCTAGGTGTTCATGCAGAAGCACTTTCGGCAGGGCTTTCAGGGTTGCATGGTCAAGTTTCATGGCGAACTCCACAGCTACGATCGGTGGAAATCATCCGACCGAAACATCATACGCTGTTTGAATCGCCTTTCAGTCGCCGCGATCCGGCTGCAGCCACATGTTGTACACTACCGCAACTCAACCGGAGATCGAGGAGCACGGTGGCATGCTGCAAGTGGCAGAAGACAAGCCAGGAGCAGGTTATGGCTTACGTCGCGAAATTCTTTCTCCTCTGGAGACCCTGGCGCAATCTGTCTCCACCATGGCTCCTACGACCACTCCGGCCGCGACCATTCCCTTGGTCTGTGCGTTGGCCGGAAACGGAACTTGGCTCGCTTACGTGCTGGCGACGGTTGCGGTGCTGCTGGTCGCGTTGTGCATCGCCCGTTTTGCGCGCTATTCGGCCTCGCCGGGTTCGCTCTACACCTATGCTTCGATGATTCTTCCGCCCTGGCTGGGAGCGACCGTCGCATGGAGTCTGTTGCTCGCCTATGTTGCCACGGGATCGAGCGTCATCGGCGGCTTCTATCACTACGCGAACCTGCTGTTGCGCGACGCAACCGGACATGTTTTTTCCACCGCTCTGCTGGCCACGCTAGTGACCGGGGTTTCCATCTGGATCGCCTGGCGCGACGTGAAAATCTCGGCGCGCCTGATGCTGTGGATTGAAGCCGCGTCGGTTTCCGTGATTGTCATCGTGGTGGCGTGCGTTCTGGTGCGCAACGGCTGGCACTGGGATTGGGATGAGCTGCATCTGCGGGGCATGACGGGCAGCGGCTTGCGGTTGGGCCTAGTCCTGGCCCTGTTCAGTTTCGTCGGCTTCGAGAGCGCGACCACATTGGGTTCCGAAGCTCGCAATCCGTTGAAGGCGATTCCGCGCGCCGTGATTCAGAGTGCGCTCCTGGCGGGAGCTTTCTTTACCGTGTGCGCGTACGCGGAAGTCCTCGGTTTTCACACCGCCGGGCAAGACCTCGGCGCCAGTCAAGGCCCCATGAGAGTGCTGGCGGCAGTGGGCGGCGTTCCGGTCCTAGGTGTGCTCATCGACATCGGCGCGCTGGTTAGTCTATTTGCTGGGACCCTGGCATGCATCACAGCCGCCGCGCGAGTGCTTCTCCTCATGTCTCATAACGGGTTGGCGCACAAGTCCCTGTCGACCACGCACGCGCGAAATCACACCCCTACCCGCGCCGTGGTGGTTACCGGCCTGGCTGCGCTCCTTCCGGTCGCCGTGCTTGCCGAACGCGGCGCGAGCGGCCTTGATGTTTATGGCTGGATGGGGTCGCTCGCGACCTACGGGTTCATCGTCGCCTATGCGTTGGTTTCGGTTGCACTGCCAGGCTATCTGCGCACCCACGGTGGCTTCGGGCCTGGCACCCGCATCATCTCGACGCTCGCCGGCATTGCCATGTTGCTGGCATTGCTGGGGAATCTCTATCCCGTCCCCGAGGGGCCCTACGGCAAGCTGCCCTATATCTATCTCGCCTATCTTGCCGCAGGAATGCTTTGGTTTCTGCTGCGCGGCGGTTCGGTCCAAGGGCAGCTGGGTGACTCCTGAGCCTGCACCGACCTATTTTGCTCGCGCAGCTGCGAAACACGGTGGGTCGCGACCGAATAAAAATAAGTAATCCCGGCCAAAAAAATTTTCATTGGGGATGCTCCTTCCGTTTGTGTCGAAAGTGGCGTAGATTCTACCGAATATCCGCAGTCAGACGGGCAGGGGCCGTGCAACTCTCCGCCAAACAAAAGCCGGGTTCCGCCGCGAAGCGGAACAGTCGAGTCTGCTTTGAAGCAGTGCAGCAAAATCAGCTGAACAAAAGGTCTAATCCGGGTGCGCCTCGGAGCGCTCCGGCCACCGATATTTGTTTCCATTCTTGAGGTGCACTCATGGCAAAAAGACTTTCAGCATTCTCACTGGCGATCTCGCTCTGTCTTCTTGCGTCTTCCTTACAGGCCCAGCAAACTCTTGGCGGCATTACCGGTACGGTCACCGATCCGACCGGGAGCGTTCTGCCGGGAACCGCCGTGACCATTGTCGGCGTCCAGACTCAGTTCACCCGCACCCAGAAATCCGGGGACAGCGGCAGCTATGATTTTGTGAACCTCCCGATCGGCTCCTACACCTTGACTTTCACGCATGACGGATTTGAAACCCAAAAAGTGCCGTCCATCACGGTCCAGGCAAACCGAACCGTGACCGTAAACGCCAGCCTGCGAATCGGCCAGGTCGGTCAAACCATCACGGTCGAAGAGAGTCCGCTCATCAATTCCACCGACACCACCAACGGCTACATTCTGGAGAAGGCGCAGATCGAGTCAATTCCGCTACCCACGGGAAGTTTCACCGGCTTGGCCATTCTTTCTCCCGGCGTGAATGCGGAACTCCCCGGTGGAACCGGTGCTAATAGCGGATTAGGCAACCAGCCGGTCTGGGCCAATGGACAGCGCGATACCAGCAACAGCTTCCTGCTGAATGGTGTCGACGCCAGCAATTTATTTAACGGCAAGAGCACCAGCCAGGTTGGCTCGGCCCGCATTGTCAACAACACGGGCGTGGCCAATGCGGCCAGCACCAGCGCCGCGGAGATTCAGAGCACCGCGTCGGTCTATCTGGCCATCGGCCAGGCGTTGCCGACCCCGGCTCCTGAGACCATTGAGGAATTGCGCGTGAACACATCGATGTACGATGCGCAGCAGGGCTCAACCAGCGGCGCACACATCGATATGAGCACGGCCTCCGGAACCAACACCCTGCACGGCAGCGGATATGTGCATCGCGGAACCGACGCCCTGAACGCCGCACCGTTCTTCTACAAGCAGGACCCCAATATTCCGGCGAGTGAAGATGTCCCCCAGTTGCATCGTTATACTGCGGGCGGAACTCTTGGCGGGGCACTCATCAAGGACAAACTCTTCGGTTTCATCAGCTACCAGCACGTTCACGTGGGCGACCAAGAAATCGGGTTGTCACACGTTCTAGTTCCACCCGGATTCACGGCTGCCAATTGCGGCGCCACCCGCCCCACCGCACAGATGGCGACCTGCCTGGCCAACATTTCGAATGCCAATTTCGGCACGACGCTGACCGCGGCCAATGTCGATCCCATCGCGCTCTCGCTGTTTCAATACCAATTTCCCAACGGCCAATATATGGTTCCTTGGGATGACGGCGTCACGCCCACGCCCGCATTTCCGGAAAACGCGATCATTCCTGGCACCGCCTATTTCACCTCCGATCAGGCGGTGGCCGATGTGGATTGGAACCAGAGTAGCAGGGACACTTTGTCGGCCAAGTATTACTACCAGAACGACCCAACCGTTGCGCCTTACGCCTATTCGAGCGTGTCCGGTTTCGACCAGCACCTAGCGGCCGGCAGTCAGGTCGCTTCGCTGACCAATACGCAAGCGCTGCGGTCGAATCTGAGTGTGGCGGAGGTGGTGGGGATCCTTCGCGAGCGTGTCTATAGCACGATCGCCCAGCCCTTCTCTCCGCAACAGGCGGGCATCAACACGTTCGGCTCCTCTTTCTTTCCTGGCATCACGATCGTAGACCCGCTGGGATTGTTCGGGCCGGCCAACACCGGGGACATATCGAATGACCAGTTCCTCACCTTCGGTCAGGGTGCCGCGTCGCAAGGGCCTTTCACGGGAGTTTTCCAAAATCGCATCATGCCGTCGGCCAATGCCATTTGGAATAAGGGACGACACACGGTCACATTCGGTGGTAGCTATTCGTTCACTCAACTCAACACGCGGGACCGAAGAACCGACCAGGGAATCATCGCTTCGGCCGATTTCTCGCAATTTGTCCAGGGCCTGGTGACCACGAACGATGACTTCACCACCACCAAGTTCTTGCAGGGCAATGCCAACCGCTACTACCGCGCCGGTCAAACGGGAGAATACCTGCAGGACAAGTTACAATTCCGTTCCAACTTGAGTCTGACAGCGGGACTGCGTTTCGATTGGAATGGCGGCCTTTCGGAAAAATACGGCCGCCTTTACAACTTTGACCCGTCGCTGTACTCCTATGACGCAACGAGCGATACCATCACCTCGAACGGCTTCATCATCGCCGGCAACAACGCCCAATTTCCCACCAAAGGCGTAAGCAAGACCACTCTGACGGGCCGGCAATGGGGGTTTGCTCCCCGGATCGGTGTGGCGTGGAGTCCGAAGGCATTCGATAATAAGATCGTGGTCCGGGCCGGCAGCGGGATCTACTATGATCGCGGCGAGCTGTTCAGCTATCTCTCTCCCGGCTTCGCCGCCGGCGTAATCACGGGTGGCCCGTTCGGCGTGAACCAGGCGCCGCCTTTCGTGAACGCGCAACAGTGCGGCACAACGTTCTTGTATTCGGGCTACATCCCTACCTGCGACCCGGCCTCCGGCGCCTCGCTTGCCAATCCTTGGGGCAGCACGTTGGGACCGGGTCCGAGCGGTAATCCGGCCGACATTTCGAACTACCTTCCGAATGCAGCGGCCATCAGCGCCGGGGCTCCGCTGTTCTCCTTCGCTACCTACAATCGCGCCAACAAACTGCCCTATACCATCAACAGCACTCTCGATATCCAATGGCAGCCGCGCAAGGACCTGGCGATCGAGGTTGGTTACGTCGGCAATCTCGGCCGCCATGAAGTCATTCCTGTGCCTTTCAACCAGCCGGGCATCGCTACGCCAACCAATCCCATTCACGGCCAGCAATATACGTACGGCTACACCGTGCTTGATCCGACTACCTTCAACCCGATTCTCTTACCAAACAACCAGGGAGCGATGCTCTCGACTTTCGAAGGCGGGAACACCGATCTACGCGTGCCCTACATTGGCTATTCCGCCGAGTCAGAAACCTACAAAGCCGCCGGCATTTCACAATACAACGCGTTGCAGACCCATGTGGAAAAGCGAATGAGCCATGGCCTGCAGGTGGGCTTCTCCTACACCTACTCGCACGCTCTCGATGAGCAGAGCGGCATGGGCCTGTTTTACAACGGCAACAATCCACTTGACTTGCGATCAGCTTATGGCTCTTCGGACTTTGACCGCACGCATGTCTTCAACTTCAGCTATGTCTACCAGCTGCCCAAGTTTTTCACCGAGTCGTCGTTGAAGGGCAAGCTAGCGGACGGCTGGGCCTTCCAGGGAATCACGGTGATCCAGAGCGGCCAGCCTTACAGCATCATCGATTACACGGGAGCCGTGGGCAGCATTTTCTACGGAGTTTCCGACGGCATTACCAACCCGATCGTGCCATTGGCCGCCGGCTGCACTCCGAAGAATGCGGTCACCGGTGCCTCCGGGGCCTTTGGCACTCCGGCATTGAACTCCGCGTGCTTCACGCTGCCCTTGCTCAGTCCGGGCGACCTGAACGGCGGCATCCCCCCGGGAGATACCTTTGAGACCAACTTTACCGGCGGTCAGCGCAATATCTTCCGGCAGTCATGGCAGAAACGGGCAGACATCTCGCTCGTGAAGAATACTCAGCTCACCGACCGCCTCAACATGAAATACACGCTGGACGTCTTCAATGTAACCAACACGGCCAGCTTTGATGTCCCGATTGACGACGTTTCGCAGAATGAGGGTTACAACGACTTCCCGGTCCAGGGCACCACACTATACAACGCGCCATTTGGTCTCGGAATCGTAAACAAAACGATTGGCAGCCCGCGTCAGATCCAAATGTCACTGAGCTTCGCCTTCTAGGACGACACCGCGGCGAAACGCCGCATGGCGGCCAGAACGGCAAAACCAGTCTCGCGAGCTTGCTGAGTCTTGCGCCCACCATGTGAGCGGATCAGAGAGACCTGGTCAGGCCGAAGCTGGCGACGCCCACAACTTGAGAGCGCAGCTCGCATTACTCGCCGTACGGTATCCATATATTTTTCACTTGGCTGGCATGCTCCAGGAACCAGCGGCCCTCGCCCTGGCGCGAGTTGAACCAGTCGATGGCGCGG
>PKYX01000296.1:252-2935 GCA_003132825.1 Acidobacteriaceae bacterium | reverse complement strand
TCAGCCATTTGCCCATCGTGCCCTACGTCACCACCAATCCCGCGGCTTTGTCCCCGACCACCCCACCCACTCAACCCTAGCGGGCTGGAGCTCGGGGGATCGCCGAACCCGACTCGCGGCTTACCGATGGGGACAAGCCGCCGAGTTTCCAATTTAGCGAGGCTTACACCTTCTCAACCGGAATGCGAAGAAGGTAGAGTGTTAGCAGCCATTTTCGAAGAGCCGAATCCACCACTACGATGAAGGCGCTGCTGCTCTCAAAATATCGTCATCTGGAAATTGCAGATCTGGATCCGCCGACTCCCGCAGCGGATGAGATTCTGGTTCGGGTCGCGGCCTGCGGCATTTGCGGCAGCGACGTGCACGGCTATGACGGTTCCTCGGGGCGCCGCATTCCTCCGATCGTGATGGGACATGAAGCCGCCGGGATCGTGGCCGCCGTGGGCGGGGGCGTCACCGGGATCTCCGCAGGCGACCGGGTCACCTTTGATTCGACGATTTCCTGCGGCGCCTGCCGCTACTGTCTGCGGGGAGAAGTAAACCTTTGCGACCGCCGCCAGGTGCTGGGCGTCTCCTGCGGGGACTATCGCCGCCATGGAGCTTTTGCCGAGTACGTGACCGTCCCCGCCCGTGTGGCCTACCACTTGCCGCCCAGTTTGCCGTTTGCTGAGGCGGCCATGCTCGAGGCCCTGGCGGTTGCGGTGCACGCCGTTTCGCTCTCCCGGGTCGCCGCCGAGGACAAGGCCTTGGTGGTCGGGGCGGGGATGATCGGACTGCTGACCTTGCAGGCGCTGCGAGCCGCGGGCTGTTCCCACGTGTTCATTGCCGACCTGGATGCTTCCCGTCTCAAGCTGGCGGAACAGGTCGGTGCCACCACCACGCTGCATGCTTCGGGACCCGAGCTCGTGGCCGAGGTTCTGCGACTGACGAGCGGAGCGGGCGTCGATATAGGCCTCGAAGCCGTCGGCATCGATGCCACGGTCGGCACCACCATCGAATGCGTTCGCAAAGGAGGGACCGTGACCCTGATCGGAAATGTCTCTCCCCAGGTTTCGCTGCCTTTGCAACGGGTGGTCACACGCCAGATCCGCCTGCAGGGTTCCTGCGGCTCCGCGGGAGAATATCCGGAGGCGATTGGACTGCTCGCCAGCGGCCGGGTCCAGGTGAAGCCGCTCATCAGCGCGACTGCCCCGCTCGAAGACGGACCACAATGGTTTGAGCGGCTATACTCCCGGGAGCCCAATCTGATGAAAGTCGTTCTCACGCCAGGAATTCTTTCATGAGCAACGCGCTCTTCGATTTAGGTGGCCGGGTTGCGATTGTCACCGGCGCCAGTCGCGGGCTGGGGCAGGCGATGGCACGCGCCCTAGCGTCGGCGGGGGCGGATCTGGTGCTGACCAGCCGCCATCCGGGCAGCCTGAGCGGGTTCGAGTCCGAGATCAAGGCGCTCGGCCGTCGGGCGGTCTCGCTCGAACTCGATGTGCGCAGCCGGGAGAGCATTCAGCAGATGGCGGCAGCGGCGGAGCAAGCCTTCGGACAGGTTGATATTCTGGTGAACAACGCCGGCTGCAACGTGCGTAAACCAGCGCTCGATGTCACCTGGGATGACTGGAATCTGATTCTCGATACCAACTTGCGGGGAGCATTTTTCGCGGCGCAGGCGGTTGCCCGAGGCATGATTCAGCGTCGCTACGGGCGCATCATTAACATCGGATCGGTGACGAGCGTTGCGGGATACGCGGGCCTGGCGCCCTACGGAGCCAGCCGCGGCGGCATACGGCAGCTGACCATGAGTCTGGCGGATGACTGGGGCAAGCATGGAGTCACCGTAAATTGCCTGGCTCCGGGCTGGTTCCGCACGGCGCAAAATGAAGTGCTCTATCAGGACCAGGAATGGGTCCGCTATCTCGAGGACCGCATCCCGCTCAAACGGGCCGGGGAAGCTCGCGATTTGGACGCGGCGGTGGTCTTTCTGGCCGCGGAATCGAGCCGCTACGTTACCGGCCAGACCCTGCTGGTCGATGGCGGGATTTCTACGGGCGCCGTGCGCGCTTTGGCCCGGTCGAAGACCGCGGAAATCGCGGAGTGAGTCGAGTCCCGGTCGGATCGCGACCGGACCCGAGCGATTCGCTATCGCTACCCCCCTACTTTCATCCCGGGCCATCCAGCCGGACCTCCATCAGGGCCATCCATCCCCCCCAAATCGTCTGTCAGGTCGCTCAGGGGAAGCTATAATCCGTGGCAAGTCTATGGCGACTCCAATGCGATCATGAACATCAAGGAAGTGGCGGCGCGGGCTCACTTGTCGACGGCGACGGTTTCGCGCGCCATCAACCAAAGCGAATTGGTCCGCCCAAAAACGGCTGAGAAAGTATGGCGGGTGATTCGTGAGCTTGGGTACTACCCCAATACGCAGGCGCGGGCGCTGGTTTCCGGAAGAAGCCGGATGTTCGGTTTGATCCTCTCCGATATTGTGAATCCGTTTTTCCCCGAACTGGTGAAGAGCTTCGAATTCGCTGCCATCCATCGCGGGTACGAGGTCATCGTGGCCAACACCGATTACAGCTCTGAACGCATGCGCGTCTGCGTGCGCCGCATGATTGAGCGGAAGGTCGATGGGGTGGCTATTATGACCTCGGAAATCGACCTGCCAGTTCTCGACGAACTTTCCCATCGCCGCCTG
>PKYX01000296.1:0-167 GCA_003132825.1 Acidobacteriaceae bacterium | reverse complement strand
GCTGCCTGCACCACCGACCGCCGTCCTCGCTTCGAACGACCTGACCGCCATCGGCGCACTGCGCGCCATTAGCCGCGCGGGGCTGCGGGTTCCGGATGACATTTCCGTAGTGGGCTTCGACGACATCGAACTGAGCCAGTACACCCAGCCCCCGCTCACCACCATCC
>PKYX01000377.1 GCA_003132825.1 Acidobacteriaceae bacterium | reverse complement strand
CACCCGGGCTTCGGTCGATATTGCCGAGAAGAAATAACGATCCTCGGGCCTCTACTCAGCGAGCAGGGTATCAGCAGCCTGCCGGACATTGGTCAGTTCGGGGGAGATCTGCCGGGCGGCCTGATCGGCCGCCCGGGCTGCGGCGGGATGGCCGGCTTTTTCGAGCGCCCGCGCCAGCAATACGTAGCCGAGAGCCGAGGGCTGAATTGCCGTTGCTTGGGTGAAACGGTCGGCGGCCTGGGCGAAGTCTCCGTCTTTTAGCGCCAGCAAACCCAGCCCGGTCCAGGCCGGGACATTTTCCGGGCTCAGGCGCAAAGCCGCTTCATAGTTTGCCCGGGCATCGCCCGGGTCTCCCAACGAGCGATAAGCTGAGCCCAGGTTGGCGTAGGTATTGGCCAGCACCACGGCACTCGAAGTCAGGCCCAGCACGGTTTGGTAAAGGCTCACGGCTTGGTGCAGATTGCCGTGCTCCTGCTCATTGGCGGCAATGTTGAGATTGGAAACCGGGTCGAGGGGGTTGATCTTCGCCGCAGTTCGAAAGTGGGGCATGGCCCCGTCCAAGTTTCCCCCGAGGGCCAGCGCTCCACCCAGGTTGTCCTGCGCGATGAAATTGTCCCCGGTCACTTGAATGGTGTGCGACCACAAAGTCACATTGTCACCCCAATAGCCGAGTTGCCGCTCGCTGACGGCGGCCAGAGCCAGCAATGTGGCCAGGGCGGGAACCGCCAGCTGGCGGGGCGTGATGTGGAGGCGCTCTAGGCCGTCGCTCGCGCCCCAAGCCACCATCAAAAACAGACCGACGAACGAAAGATAGGCGTAACGATCCGCCATGGCAGCCTCGCCCACCTGCACCAGGCCGATCATGGGCACCAGCGTCCCCAGAAACCACCACCATCCCACGGCAAGATAGCGCTGCCCGCGCCTCGGGACGACCAGCAGCGTGACCGCGAGCAGGAATAAACTCGCTCCGCCCACCTGCCACCCGGTCAGCGAATCTCCGGGATGCGGATACAGGGGCGCCAAGCGCGCCGGCCAGAAGGCTTTCCCCACATAGCGCGCGTAGCAGACGACGGCATTCTCCAGCCGGACGGGCAGAGAATACTCGACGACGGTACGCACCGCACCGCCAGCTTTCTGCGCCACCATCGTAATGACAGCACTGGCCGCAGCCAGCAGCAAGAGCGGAATCTTCTCGAGCAGCAGCCAGGAAAAAGAAGATGGCGGAACCGGGAACGAGACCCCTCCGTTGGCTGACCCATTCCGCCCGCGAGTCGGGAACATGCGACGCAAGGGCCAGTAGTCCCACAGCAGCAGAACAAACGGCAGGGTGATGATCTGGGGCTTGGCCATCAGACCGAGAGCAAACCAAAGCGCGACCATACCATAGCGCCGCACGCCCGGCTGGCGCGCATACCAACCGTAGGACCAAAGAGCCAGCAAGAAAAACAGCATGCTGAGCAAATTCTTGCGCTCCGCGATCCAGGCTACCGATTCAACATTGATCGGATGCAGTGCGAACAGGGCCGCAACCATCAAACTCCGCCCGGTGAAGCCCGTGGTCCATTCGAGCATGAGAAATAGCAGCACGACGTTCACGGCGTGCAGCAGCACGTTGGTGTAATGATGGCCGGTGGGATTCAGGTGGAACAGTTGGCAGTCCAGGGCATGCGAGAGCCAGGTCAGTGGATGCCAATTCGCCTGCTCGGTACTGGTAAACGACCAGGCAATCGTCTTCCAACTGAGACCCGCTCGTACATGCGAATTGAGAACAACATAGCGGTCGTCATCGTAGTTGACGAAGGGATGGCGGCTGGCCGGGTTGTAGAGCGCGAGCGTGGCTACGACCAGAAGAAGGCAGAGAACCACGCTGCGTTTTTCCGGCGAACTGAAGAGCCCGGCGGATCCATCCACCGCTCGAGTTTTCGCTGCCGGTGAAGGCAAAGGAGCCCTACTCCAGACGATCCCCGGTGCCGGCAGTCTTAGGGGCTGCGCGGTCTAGGGAGTGCAATAGAAGGTATGCGTCGGAAGAATATTCCATAACTGAAAATTCTGTCGCACCGAAGTAAACTGGGATTCCAGATAGGGCAGGACGGTACGGGTGAACTGGTACACCACCATAGCGCCTTCCGCCTGAAGGGCTGCGCGCGACTCCCGCACGATATTCCGGCGCGCCGAAGCGGGCATGTTGGTGAATGGAATTCCGGAAATGATGTAATCCGCACTGGGCAGGTGGAGTTCCGCCAAAACCTTGCGTACGTTGAGTGCAGAACCGTGAACCACGCGGACGCGCGGGTCGCGGATCTCGTCTTCGAGAAGCTGTACGAAATCGCAGTTCATCTCGATGGCGACCAGGGTTGCATCCGGGTGCAGGCGCTCGAGGGCGGCGCGCGTGATGGTGCCGACGCCCGGTCCGTACTCGACCACGACGCGGGCTCGATCCCAATCCACCTGCGCCATCACATCATGGATCACGAAGCGGGAACTAGGAACCAGAGACCCCAGCATCGAGGGATGAAGAAAGAAGTTGAGCGCGAACAGAAGCGATTGTGACGGGAACGGCATGATTCGCGATGGTTCTCTCGGGTCCTACACATTCATTATCAAATTGCGGATGAGACCACAAGATCACACCCGACTGGATGTAGTCGGTTCACTAATAGCGGCCTGCCCGGCAAGCATTCGGTACTTTCGTCATGATCGGCCTTGGACCAGTCCATCGAGCCCAGCCGGCAGGGGATATCCTAGGCCAGGAGCGAGGGCTCGGTGGCATGATGCTATGGATTTAACAATCACACGAAGCACGATCCTAAAGATCTTCTGGGGAGGATTTCTCCTTCTGACCGCGCTTTACTGCCTGTTAGCCTTCCTGCCCTACACCTATTCTTCCCTGATCAAAGCCCCACCCTATGAGTGGATACCGTGGTTCGTGCGCCATGATCCTGCTTTGTATTGGCTGGCGCTCGCGGCGGGAGTGGGCGCCTACTGGCCCATTCACAAAGAAAAATCCAAGCTGTGGCTTTTTGGCCTGCAGGCCGGAGTCGGCGCCTACCTTACGGCTCGGCCGGTGCTGTCTTCCTTGCACAGCGACTGGACGGCCTACCTCTGCGGGCTGGCCGCTCTGGTACTGCTGATTCCGGTGGTCGCTGTTGACACCTTCGAATCCATATCCGCGCGCCAGCGGTCAGACCGCACCGCGATGCTCGACTATTCCACGGCAACCTTCGTCGCAGCTGGGGTGGCCCTGCTATGGGCGGCTGGGGTACAGTGGCGTCTCTATGGCGAGGCCCATGCCTTCACTTTTGGTCTGAACGCGCTCGAGCTGACGGGTTGGAGCGTACTCTGTCACATCCTGGCTGCGATCGTGGTTCTGTCGATCCTCAATCTGATTTTGGTGATGGCCTCGAAAACAGCCCGGCCGGCCGTGGCGAGGCCCGCGCTCACGGGACTATTCCTTTTCGGTATTTTGTGGTTCGTGCTGATCCGTTTTCTAGGAAATGGTCTGAGCTTCGATGGCTGGGCGGCGCAGCTGTTCGCCGCCGCCTTCGCCGCGGCTTTGACGTTGCTGGGCTTTTCGCTGGTGCTGCCGTTTCTCAAGTTTCATGCGGTTCTCCGGGAAAGGTCGGTCGAGCCCGGGGGTAAGTTGCTTCCGCTCGGTCTTGCCCTGGCATTTGGTTTGTTCACCCTGGCGCTTCCTGCCCTCATCCAGGGAGGAGACTGGAACGGAGTCATTCAACATACGGCCGCGCTGGCAGGTTGGCTCGTACTCGGCATTTGCGCCTACCGAATCCGCCGGCCCGCGGCGAACTATTCCGTGGCCGCGATTTTGGGCGTGCTATTGCTGGCCGGAGTTGGCTATAAGAGCGTGCAGGCCTCCGAAATCTTTTGGGGCAAACCCCTCGGCCAAACCGACGACGACATCGTCCGCGCCGAGGAAAGCTATGCGGTTCGCGATGCCTCCTTCGACCTTGTCGATGATGCTTTGGGAAATGAGCGGCACGAGCCTTGCGGCGATCTGTGCCGGATTCTGCGGCAGTACACCAATATCGCGAACTTCGAGTCGCAAACCAACCTGCGCCTGGTGGATCCGTTGGTCCAGGCGCAAGGAGAGCGGCCCAATGTCTTCCTATTCGTAATCGACTCGATGCGCCCCGACTATCTTGGCGCCTACAACCCGAAAGCTGACTTCTCTCCGAACCTGGACGCCTTCGCCCGCGACAGTGTTGTGATCCATAACGCCTACACCCAGTACGCCGGCACTTCCCTTTCCGAGCCGGCGATTTGGGCTGGCACCATGCTGCTGCACGATCACGACTTCGGAACGTTTCCCAAGGTCAACGCTCTCGAAAAGCTGGCCCATGTGGACGGCTACCAGATGGTAGTGAGCTACGACACATTTCTCAGACAGATGCTCTCTCCTTCCGACGATCTGATCGCCCTCGATGCCGACAAACTGTGGAACCAAGTTGAGGTTTGTTCCACCATTCGGCAGACCGAGCAGGTGCTCGACCGGAACGCGAACCGGCTACGCCCGGTCTTCTTCTACTCCCAACCCATGAACGTTCATCAATTCGCGCATAACAATTTGCCTCGCATGACTTCCGCGAACTGGCAAGCGCGGCCGGGATTTGTTAATCGAATTGCCTATGAAGTCCATCAGGTCGATGGTTGCATGGGCGGCTTCTTTTCGTATCTCAAGCAGCGGAACCTATATGACAACAGCATCATCATCGTGGCGTCCGACCACGGAGACGCCACGGGCGAGTACGGCCGCTACAGTCATTCGCTGTCCATCTATCCGGAAGTCATTCGAGTTCCGCTGATCATCCATCTGCCGAAGAACATGCGGGAGGCGCTGGTTTATGACGACAGCCGAGTCTCAACCCTGACCGATATTGCTCCCAGCCTCTACTACTTGCTCGGACACCGACCCGTCATTGCAAACGCGATGTTTGGTCATCCTCTATTTATGCAAAGCCAGGCGGAACTCGACAGCTACCATCGCGACGAACTCTTTGTCGCCTCCGATGAACGAGCCGTCTACGGCATTCTGGCGGCGAACGGCCGCTATCTGTACGCCACCTATGATTCGCCGGCGAAAAGTTATCTCTATGATCTGGCCAGCGATCCTGCGGGCACACACGACGTGCTCACTCCTGCGCTGAAAAAGGATTACGACGAGCGCATCATCCAGCATCTGCAGGCAATCGGCGATTTCTACGGCTACAAGCCCAGACTGGGAAAGTTGCTGGCGGCAGGAAACTAGATCCTCAGACAGAAAAAACCAGAAGGGCTGCTTGCGGTTGGAAGCAGATTCCCCGGTGCCTCAGCCTTCGCAAGGTCAGTGGAAGGGATGTTCTAGCAAGCCAACTGGCCGCTGGTTCCTCGAATGAAACCCGTCCGACCATCGACTCAGCGCGTTGCGGGCGCCGGCTTCCATCGCAAAATCGGCTTCCGCGCCGCGGCCGTCTCATCCAACCGGGACACACGCGTGGAGTGCGGCGCAGTCAGCGCGATCTGCGGATCTTCTTCCACTTCCTCCGCAATCGACTTCATAGCTTCAATGAACAAGTCCAGCTCTTCCTTGGGCTCGCTCTCGGTCGGTTCGATCATCAGCGCCCCCGCCACGATCAGCGGGAACGCGGTTGTATAAGGATGGAACCCGTAGTCAATCAGCCGCTTGGCCAGGTCCATGGTCTTCACGCCCTTCTTTGCCTGCAGTCGGTCGCTGAAAACGACCTCATGCATCGTGGGCGTGGAATAGGGCAAGTCATACACGCCCTCCAGGCCCTTGCGGATGTAGTTGGCATTCAGCACCGCGTCTTCGGTGGTCTGGCGCAAGCCGTCGGGACCGTTGGCGAAGATGTAAGCAAGAGCGCGAATGAACATTCCGAAGTTGCCATAGAATGCGCGCACGCGCCCGACCGACTGAGGACGGTTGTATTCGAAACCCAAAGTGCCATCGGGCTTGGTGATGACCACAGGAGTCGGCAGAAACGGGGCGAGATGTTTCTTCACCGCTACGGGACCGGAGCCGGGGCCACCTCCGCCATGCGGCGTGGAAAAAGTCTTGTGCAAATTCAGATGCATGACATCGACGCCGAAATCGCCGGGGCGCGCCTTGGCAACCAGCGCGTTCATGTTGGCGC
>PKYX01000137.1 GCA_003132825.1 Acidobacteriaceae bacterium | reverse complement strand
GCGGCGTGGGCAAGACCACGACTGCCGTGAATCTGGCCGCTTCCTTTGCGGCCGCGGAAGTCAACACCCTGCTCATCGACTGCGATCCGCAGTCCAATTCGACGAGCGGGCTCGGCCTGGTCAAAGATCCAGACCGAATCAACACTTACCACTTGCTGATGGGTGCCTCGTCGGCCGCGGACGCTCTGCAGTCGACCGAGCTCGAACAGCTTTGGATTATTCCAGCGCACAAGAATCTGATCGGCGCCAATTTTGAGCTGGTGGATGGCGAGCGCAGGGAATTTCGCCTGCGCGATGCGCTCGAGCCCCTGCGGGAGCGCTTCCAGTTCATTGTCCTCGATTGCCCTCCGGCGCTCGACCTGCTCACGGTGAATGCCCTAGTGGCCGCCGATTCGGTGCTGATTCCCATGCAGGCGGAGTACTTTGCGCTAGAGGGCATCAGTGAGTTGCTCGATACCATCGAGCGGATTCGCGGCAACTTCAACCCAGAGTTGGGGATTGAGGGCGTTGTGCTGACCATGTTTGATGAGCGCACCAATCTGGCGCAGCAGGTGACGGCGGAACTGAAGCGATACTTTGGGGAAAAGCTCTGTGCCAGCACGATCCCGCGCAACATCCGCCTGGCGGAGGCGCCCAGCCATGGAAAGGCGGCGCTGGTATACGATCCGCGATCCAAGGGAGCGGAGAGCTATATCCGGCTGGCCAAGGAGATCATCGCGCATTACTTGCCGGCAGAGCAGGAAACCAGCCTCCCAAGCGATGCTCCGGTCGAGAATAGCCAAGAGCCTGCATTCCCAGTGGCCCCTCCGGGAGCTGAGCCCGGAGCTGCGGCGGAAGCACAGCCGGCGGTTCGAGCGGCGGTCGAGATTCGAGCTCAGGCGGATGCACCGGGCGCCGAGGCCGGCGGAGAGCAGGCCGAGGCGCAAGCGACAGAGTTGGACAAGAGCGCGTAATACATAGACGTTGATCTATGTTTGCAATAATCTATATTTGTAAATAGATTGATGTCCATCTATGTATAGGGCGCCCAGCCCAGGCGCGGCAACGGAATCGGCTGTTTCTCTTTTGAAGGGTGGAGCGATCAAGGATGACTACGACGGCGGCGGAAAAGGCTACGACGAGCGCGGAAACCAAAAGCGCCGGGGCGCAGCCCGAAAAAACTGATAAGCCCTTGGACAAGCGGAGGGCGCTCGGGCGGGGGCTTGATTCACTGCTGCCCGCGAGCCCGCTTCGCGACCAGCGCGCGGGCTGGCCCGCCCCTGGGCCGACCGGGACACGAATCGTGAGCAGCGAAGGGGTTCGAACCGCGGTCGAGTCGCCCGCCGCCCCTCGACCCGGCGCAGGGGTAGGAGGGATGAGCCCGGAGGCGGAACGGGCGAGCCGAGGGGACGCTGTCATGCTGGTGGGACTCGACCAGATCGATCCGAATCCCTATCAGACGCGGCTGGAGTTTGACCCGGAATTGCTGCAGGATCTGGCCGACTCGATCCGCGGGAACGGGGTCGTGCAGCCGATTGTGGTGCGCCCTGGAACCGACGGACGTTACGTGCTGGTTCTCGGAGAGCGACGTTGCCGGGCGTCGAAGCTAGCCGGGCAGGATACGATTCCTGCAATCGTGCGCCGGGTCTCGGACCAGCAAGCGGCCGAAATGACCGTGGTCGAGAATCTGCAACGCCAGGACCTGAACTGCCTGGAGCAGGCCATGGCGTTCAGCAAGCTGAGCAAACAGTTCGGTCTGACGCAGCAGCAGATCGGCGAACGGGTGGGGTTGTCGCGGGAGTCAGTATCGAACTACATGCGGCTGCTGAAACTGCCGGCCNNGTCGAAAAACATCTTTCCCTGCATCAATTGATGGACGTGATCGAAGATCTCACGACGAAACGGAATCTGCTGCCGCAAGCGGAACAGGTGTACGGCGCTCGCTGGGTGGATCCGAATGTGCGGTCGGCGCAGAATGAGCTGCAGAAAATATTGGGAGTGAAGGTAAAGATTCGCGATCGCAAGGGCAAAGGCAAGATTGTGATCGAGTATTCCTCCGTCGATGATTACCAGCGGGTGGTGGGGATGCTAAAGGGCGAGAGTCGGTAGCCAGTTCAAGGCTCCCGTCGGCTGCAACAGCGGCCGATGGTCGTCTCCTTGTGTGCTTTCGGTCTCACCCGAGTCGCACTGCCCCAGGCCACGCGCCAAAGCAAGATTCCCCAGGAGGCCAGCCTACCGGAGAAAAAACCCTGGCGTGCGGGGTTAGTGGGTGGGATCGAAGTGGAGGTTGACTCGGATGTTGCTCGAGGAAGCCGCGGGAGTGTACCTCCAGTGCTTGACCGCCTTGGCGGCGCATTCGGCGAGGATGGGATTGCCGCCGGCGATATGGACCGAATCTACACTGCCATGGGGATTGACGACGATGTCCAGGCGGACGACTCCACCGATGTAAGCGCGCTTCAGGTCAAGAGGGTAGTCGGCGTCAACCTGCGCGATCAACTTTCTCGAGGAGAGGTTATTTTCGGCCTTTTGGGCGTACGCGCTCGGGCTCGACGGCAGCAGGAACAGACAAAATAGAAACAGCCAGCAGGCAGGAACACTGGCGCGCTGCCCTGACAACCAGCGAGATGGTCTTGTATCGAGCACGCAATCGATGGCTTGAAACTTCTCTATATCCCAGTACGCCGCCAGAATAAACAGTAGAGCGGGGTTCGGGGGGGCGGCAAGGTCACGGAAGTAACTACCGAAGATTTTGCAAACCGTCAGGCCCCTGCCATCCCCCGGGCACGCGCGCGGAGACGGCTCGAGCCGGCCGGCGGAAAACAAAATCCAAAATCACCGACCAGGGGGTTGCAGTTCGGTGCACAGCAGACTCCCCCGGACCGGGGTACAATTTGGGGCTGCCCCCGGGTGCGGGCAGCTCAATCGAATCATGGCAATCGAATCATTCAAGGGGACATATGGCGATTAGCGAAATGCTGTTGACGGAGTTTGACCACGAAGTGAAGACCACGCGGCGGACGCTCGAGCGCATGCCGGAGCACAAAGCGGACTGGAAGCCGCATGCCAAGTCCATGCCGCTTGGACGGTTGGCGGGCCATTTGGCCGAGCTGGTAGGGTTTGCCGCGACCATCGTCCAGACAGACTCGCTCGATCTCGGAAAGCCAGACCCGAACCGCAAGCCGCTGGTGGTGGAAACCCGGAAACAGCTGCTCGAAGCCTTCGATGGGAAAGTCGCGGAGGCGCGGTCGGCGATTGCCGGCGCCAGCGATGAGCGCTGGAGGGGAGACTGGAGGCTGACCGCCGGAGCACAGAAGTTCTACGATGGATCGCGGATTGGGGCGCTGCGCATCATGATGATGAACCATCTGATCCATCATCGGGCGCAGCTCGGGGTGTATTACCGGCTGAACGATGTCCCGCTGCCCTCGACCTATGGTCCGTCGGCGGATGAAGGGCCGATGCCGAGCTAGGCGGAGCGCGTATGCAGTCGTCTTTTCTGAGTAGGAACCGCGCTGAGTAAGAATCCAGCTGAGCACGAGTCAGCCTGAATACGAATCGATCTGACCATGAATCAAAAATGATACGGGGTGGAATGGTGTCGTCCGCCGGAGGCTCTCGAGGCAGCAGAAGCGGCCTCGCCTGCCCTGAAAGTGGGAAACCGGATTATCTGTCTGAGGCCCCGAACTCATACCAGAGAGCCACGGTGGACAAGAATCTGGAAAGTTACATCGGTGCGAAGTGGGATGCGGAATGACTCTGACCGGTATGCTCACAGACGAAATCGCTTTGACAGAGGAAAAGTGGGAGACGGGCTCAAGGCCGGGCGGCGAAACCGGGGAGGGGCCGCTGCGAAACCCCTGGGGAAACTAGTGCAGCGCTAGTTCAGAGGTAGTGCGGAGCTAGTTCAGGGCTAGTGCAGAGAAAGATGGGAAATGGTCGATTCAGGAACTGAAGCAAGCAAAAAGACGATCTACGTGACCCTGACCGGGCTGCCGCTTTCGTTTCATTTTGAGTGGCCGTTCCACCAATCCATGTCGGGGGCGGATTTCTGGGTGTTGCATGGCGACATCCGGCTCGAGAACTCGGAGGGCCTGCATGCGCCGGTGGCGGTGAATCTATCGGTAACCGTGCATGAAGTACTGCCTTCGCTCGAGGCGAAAGACACCGAAGCGCCCGTGATCAACGCCTTGCGCAAGGAAGTGGACCGGCGGCAGATCGAGTTTGTGAAGTCGGGGAAGTTGGTGCCGGTGCAGTTTTCCAGCCGGCATTATGACTTCAAACGGAAACGATGGGTGTTCGGCAAGGCCGGAGACCCGGAGATGGAAGCCCTGGTGGCGCGGAAAGTCTACTGGCAGACCCGACTGGTGGGAGGCACGGCGTGGCTGGGCGATCCGACCGAAGCGTTGTATGTGGAAACGACCCCGGCGCATCTGCTCGATGCGGCGCGGAAGTTGGCGGAGCAGGGATTGATGACGGTCGAAGGGGAACGGGCGGCGGCGAATGCGTCGCTGATGGCGCAGGCGGAGAAATTTGAGGCAGAAATGCAGAAGGCAGTCGAAGAGCTCGACAAAAAGCACGCCTATGAGCGAGGCTAGCGAGCCCCGGGCCCACCCGATCGGGTGACCGGATCGAGAACCAGGCTGTCGCGGGCGGCCGGATTCCGATTGAAGGCTCCGCTCGCTCGCGGCCCTGGGCGATCCGGGGACTTAAGGAGCCAGCCCTTCTTCCATCCACTGCTTGAACAGAGCGATGCGCTCCTTCGGCCAAGGCTCGTCGCAGGGCATGCTTCCGTCGAGAACGCGATCATAAATATTTTGGGCTTGCGCCTTGACGTCCGGGTAGGAAGAAAGATCCATGCCGTAGTCTTTCATGGTGTCGACGTCGGGAGAGTCGCGGAATAGTGGACGTATATCTTTGGCGAAACTGAGAGCCACTCGGCACCTCCTCCTAAGAAAACCTTACTCTGCTTTCATGGCGTCGATGGTGTGGAACAGCTGGCTGGGATCGGCGACCTCGACGAACGGTTTGCCCGGCTGCTTGTTGCTGACGATGTAAATGGTTGGAGTATGGTCAATGCCGATGCGCTTGCCTAAGTCGCGATCGGCGTTGACTTCGGCGGCCAGCTTGCCCTGGGGATCCACCACGAAGGGGAGATCGGTCTTGTGGTCGCCGGCGAACCGGTCCGCATAGCCCCGCAAATTCTGCGGATTAATTTCCAATTGATGCTCGAAGATGTAGTCGCGGAAGTCCTCCCCGAGCTGCTTCGAGCGGGTGTCGAAGAAGCGGGCGAACACGGCCGCTTCGTATGACCAGTTGTGCATGGGAAGCGGAAAATCATGGCGGACCAGCGGGATCTTGTAGGTCTTGGCAGCCTGCTCGACCAGAGGAGCGTCCTGCCTGCACTTGGGGCACTGTAGGTCCTCAAACACCACGATGGCAACGTCAGAACCCTTGGGGGGACGGAGGGCGGAGGTGGCATCTTGCGCCAGGGCGAAGGCTGCGGACAGGATGAGCGCGAGTGCGAGAGAGATCTTTTTCATAGACATATTTGGATGCGAAAGGTCGGAATGATGCCGCGTCCTATGGTAACCGAAGGCGGCTCGAGGATGCGAGGGAACCCCTCTCGGACCCGGAAACCGCGCCGCATCAGGTCAGGGATGCTTGGATTGGCTGCCCTGGATATCAGAGCAGACGGAGCTGGCGTCTTTCGAGGCTGAGTAGCTTTTCTTTGATGGGGAGGCCTCCACCATAGCCGGTCAGTTTGCCGTTGCTGCCGATTACACGATGGCAAGGGATGACAATGGGGATGGGGTTTGATCCGTTGGCCAGGCCGACGGCACGGGAGGCGTTGGGATTGCCAACCCGGCGGGCGAGTTCCCCGTAGGAGATGGTTTCTCCATACGGGATCTCGCATAAGAGTTGCCAGACTTTTCGTTGGAAGGGCGTGCCCAGGGGAGCAAGCGGGAGCGCGAAGGCCTTCAGTTCGCCGGCAAAGTAAGCCAGCAGCTGGCGGATGGGTTCTTCAAGAGGCGCCGAATCCTGGCGCCAAACCGGATCAGGCGGAGTCGGGCATTTCTGTTTGGCGAAAAGGATGCGGTGCAGGCCGCGGTCGTCCGCGGCCAGCGTAAGCTCACCGATGGGGCTGTCCAGCATGGCGTAGGAAATCATGGCGAAAGAAAACTCATGCGCGTCGCGCAGCTCTCCCTTTCTCATTCTAACCACAGCGAGCCCGGAGAAGCGCGGCGGTTAAAGGGTGAGCGCCTGCTCGCGGCGGCGAGCCTGGATTTCGATGAACACATTCACCAGCGAGACGGCGGCCGGCGTGACTCCCGGGATATTCGAGGCCTGCCCGAGCGTGCGAGGGCGAACCTTGACCAGGGTTTCTTGCATCTCGCGGGAGAGGCCGCTGATCGAACGATAGTCAAACCAGTCAGGGATCGAGCGTTGTTCCGCCTTCTTCATGCGATCGATAGCTTTTTGCTGCTGCTGCAGATAGCCGGCGTATTTTATTTCCGTTTCGACCGACTTGAATTCGTTGCGCACCACGGAAGAAATACGGGCCTTCGATTCGCGCGGGTTTCGCTCGATTTCCTCGCCGGCCAGAAAATTCGCGGCTCCCTCGCCGAGACAGGGCAGCAAGAACTCGATCGAGATTTCAGGTCGCCGGAGAAGCTGGGCGAGCGGCTGGCCGAGAGCGGCAGAGAGGTCGGCGCCGGCCAGCCGAGGAGGGTTGGCCGCCGCCTCACCGCCTTCCGCCGGGACAGGCGAATCGCCACTCCCCGCGGTTTCCGCGGCCGCTTGCAGCATGCTTTCAAGCATGGCGGGAGTGAGCTTGGTTTTTTCGAGCCATTGCTTCAGCGACTCCAGGCGGTCTTGCTTGGCCAGGTAATCGTGCCAGGCGAGGTCCGAGATCAAGCCCACGCGGCGACCATGGGGAGTAAGACGGCGGTCGGCGTTGTCGATGCGCAGGTGCAGGCGGAATTCGGCGCGCGAGGTAAACATCCGGTAGGGTTCGTTGGTGCCCTTCGAGATGAGGTCATCAATGAGGATGGCGGTGTAGGCTTCGGTGCGGTCGAGCACGAGCGGAGGCTCTTGCTGGACTCGCAGGGAGGCATTGATGCCGGCCATCAGGCCCTGGCAGGCGGCTTCTTCGTAGCCGCTGGTTCCGTTGATTTGCCCGGCCAGGAACAGGTGCGCGATCTTCTTGGTTTCGAGGGTGCGCTCGAGTTCGGTCGGATCGATCGAGTCGTACTCAATGGCGTATCCGGGGCGCAGCATCTCGGCCGACTCGAGGCCGGGAATCGATTGCAAGATGGCCACTTGGACTTCGACCGGCAGCGACGTGCTCATGCCGTTCACATAGACTTCGTGCGTGTTCAGGCCTTCGGGTTCGAGGAAAAGCTGGTGGACGATTTTGTCGGGGAACTTGACGATTTTGTCCTCGATCGAGGGGCAGTAGCGCGGCCCGATGGACTTGATCTGGCCGCTGTACATGGGGGAACGATGGACATTCTCGCGGATGATGCGCTGGGTTTCCGCAGTCGTCCAAGCGATATAACAGGGGACCTGCGAGTCATGATGAGCCACCCGCTTGGTGCGAAAGCTGAAGGGAGTTGGATCGGCGTCGCCGGGTTGCAGCTGGAACCGCGACCAGTCGATGGTGCGGCCGTCGAGGCGCGGAGGCGTACCGGTCTTGAGGCGGCAGTGGCGCAGGCCCAGCCGCTTCAGGGCTTCGCCCAGCAGGACGGCGGCGGGCTCGCCGGAGCGCCCGGCGGGGTATTGCTGCTCGCCGCAATGAATGAGGCCATTGAGGAACGTGCCGGTGGTGATAATGACCGCTTGCGCCGCGACCGAGCGGCCGTCGCGGAGCTGAATGCCACGAAGCGTACGGGACTGGCGGTTTTCAGCCAACCGGGAGCTTTCCTCCGCCGGATCACCGGAGGTAGTCGCTCGAGGATCGGGGGATTCCTCGACCAGCAGATCGACCACTTCCGCTTGCTTGATTTTTAGATTCGGCTGCGACTCGAGGATCTCCCGCATCTTCAGGCGGTAGGCTTGCTTATCGCACTGGGCGCGAGGGGACCAGACGGCGGGACCGCGGGAAGTATTCAGCAGGCGGAACTGGATGCCGACGGCGTCGGTCACTTCCCCCATGAGGCCGCCAAGGGCGTCCACCTCACGGACCAAATGGCCTTTCGCGATGCCGCCGATGGCCGGGTTGCAGGACATTTGGGCGATGAGATCTACGTTGAGGGTATAGAGCGCGGTCTTCAGACCCATCCGCGCCGAGGCCATGGCGGCCTCGCAGCCGGCATGGCCGGCCCCGACCACGACCACGTCGAATTGTTCCGTGAACGCCATTCCAGGAACCTCACTTGCCAGCTGAGGATCCATCTCATTATAGTGAGTGTTCCCAATTATAGTGAGCGTTCCCAACAGGAGAAATCGCCGTGACCACACAGGAATTCTTTGAGCAGCTGGATGCCCGGATTCGGAAGCACGACCTGCTCTGCCATCCGTTTTATAAGGCGTGGAGCGCGGGCGAACTCACTCGCCAGGATCTGAGCGAGTATGCGCGCGACTATTACCACCACGTCGAGGCCTTTCCCACCTATTTGGCGGAACTCGGCATTCGCCTGGACGAAGGCGAGCTGCGCCGGGCCGTGCTGGCGAACCTCTGTGACGAGAAAGGATGGGAAGACGGAACCCGCCCGACCGCGGTCGAGCACTCGGAGCTCTGGCTGGATTTCGCCGAAGGCATGGGAGTCGGTCGCGAGCTCTACGGCCACCTCCCCCCGCCCGAGGTGGCGGAATTGATCGGGTTCTTCCACACGATTGCGAGCGATGGGACTCCGGAAGAGGCGCTCGCGGCCTTTTACGCCTATGAATCGCAGGTGCCGAGGGTAGCGGCAGAGAAGGCGCGCGGGCTGCGCGAAATCTATGAGGCGAGCGCAAAGACCTGCGGTTATTTCGCCTTGCACGCTACTGCCGATGTGTACCATTCCCAGGTCTGGAGAGAGCAACTGCGCCAGGGGCTCGAGGCCCATCCGGAGCGAGCCGAGAAGGCGTTGGCGGCGGGCGCAAGTGCCGCCCAGGCGTTGTGGCGTGCGCTCGATGGGATGGAAGCGCGGCGGATGGCCAAAGCGGCGGCGTAGCCGAACCGTTCCTTTCCCAGGAGCTCAGAGCAATTCGGGGCCAATGATTCGAAGGAATCATTGGCCCTTGGTGTTAGGGGAATGATCTGGCTGGAATGATCGAGCTTCATTCCCATCGTCTTCCCGCCGATCCTCTGATCCGGGTCGTATCCAGCTTCATCCCGATCCAGCGGAGAGCGCAGAAGGAAGGAGGTTCCTCAAGAACTGACCGCAGCGATTGTAGTTGTAGTATGGAGCGGTGCAAACGGTGGAGCAGGCGGTTCTGGACTACATCCGGAAGCACAACCTTCTGAAGGCGGGGGACCGCGTGGGCCTGGCAGTATCGGGCGGCGTGGACTCAGTTGCACTGCTGCGGCTGCTGCTCGAGTTACGGCGGGAACTCGGAGCGGTTCTTGCCGTGGTTCATTTCAATCACCAACTGCGGGGCGAGGAATCCGACGCCGACGAGCGCTTCGTGGCGGATCTGGCCGAGCGGCACTCGCTCGACCTGCACGCAGCCAGCGGGAATGTGGCAACCTATGCGACCGGGAAGCACCTGAGCGTGGAGGCGGCGGCGCGGGAGATGCGCTACACATATTTCCGCCGCCTGCTGGCAGAATCGCGCCTGAACCGGATCGCCACCGCGCATACTCTAGACGATCAGGCGGAAACGGTCCTGCTGCGACTGGTGCGAGGGGCCGGGACGCGCGGATTGGCGGGAATTTATCCCGAGCTGTCGGTGGTCGGTTCTCGGCCTCCGCAAGAAAGCGGGCCGCATTCCGGCATCCGCCGTCAGGCAGAAGCTTCAATCCTTCGGCCGCTGCTCGGGATTCGGCGCAGGGATCTCGAGGCTTATCTCAAGGCGATGGGCCAGGATTGGCGCGAAGACTCGAGCAATCGCGACCTGCGGCATGGTCGAAATCGGGTGCGGCATGGCATTTTGCCCCGCCTCGAACGCCATTTGAATCCCGCGGTTCGGGAAGCGCTGGCCGAAACCGCTGACCTGGCGCGAGCCGAGGAAAATTACTGGAAGCAGGAAGTGGCGCGGGTTTTGCCGCAGGTCTCGGACCGGGCGACGAGCCCCGGCCTGCGAGAGGCCGGCATTACGCTTCGGCTCGGGGAGCTCATGGCTTTGCCTCTGGCTTTAGAGCGGCGGGTGGTGCGGGCGGCGGCGGAATCTCTCGGCCTACGGCTTGGGTTCCGGCAAGTGGAAGAGATCCTTGCGGTAGGCGCGGGAAGCGTGACGTCGGCGAATTTGCCGGATGGGTGGGCGGTATCGCGAAACCAGCAGGGGTTACGATTGGAGCGCGCGGAGCTCAATCCGAAGGCCGCGGACTATGAATATCGCCTTCCGCTTCCGGGCAGGATTCTGATTCCGGAGGCAGGCATGTGGCTCGAGGCGGTGCGCGTCCCCGCCGGCGCCGGTGCGGGGTATAATCCCGACCACCTGCTGGACGCCGCTTTGGTGTCAAACGAGTTGCGGGTGCGGAACTGGCGCGCCGGAGACAGGTTTTGGCCGGCCCACACCAAAGCTCCCAGGAAGATCAAGGAGTTGCTCGAGCAGCGGCACTTGCGGGGCGCGGAACGGAAGCTGTGGCCGGTGGTAGTGAGCCAGGACGAGATCGTTTGGGTGCGCGGCTTTCCGGCGTGCGAGCGATTGCGTCCGCGGGACCAAGGCCAAGCGGCCTTAGTGATCCGGGAAAGCGAAGCGTAAGGAAGAGGTGCGCGGCGATGTCCCCTACCGAATTGCGAACCTTGATCCCGGCGGAGCAGATCCAGAAGCGGGTGCGGGAAATGGGGCGCCAGATTTCAGACGACTACCACGGACAGACCATCCATGTCCTGGCGGTGCTCGAAAATGCCTTCGTGTTTACCGCCGACCTGGTGCGGACGCTCGATGTCCCGGTGATCTGCCAGTTCGTGAAACCGCAATACCGTCAGGGCGAAGTCCTCGAGATATTTTTCAGCCAGGGGCCGGATATCCGCGGGCAGCACGTGCTGCTGCTCGAAGGATTGGTGCATTCGGGGGTGACGACGGATTTCTTGATGAGCGATTTGCGGTCGCGAGGAGCGGCCTCGGTGAAGGTGGCAGCGCTGCTCGACCGGCAAGTGGCGCGGCGGGTCCAGTTGCAGCCGGACTACTTCGGCTTCCTGGTGCAGGAGCCCTTCGTAATCGGCTATGGGCTGGGGTCGGCCGAGCAGACCAATCGCAATCTGCCCTACGTGGCGGTCGCAAGCTGAACCCTGATCGTGACTTAGGTCCCAGGAAGAACTCCGTTCTTTTTTTCCCCGAGAACGGTTAGAATAATAGATTGCGATTTGGTCGATCCAAAGTTCGGTGCGCAACATCCAATAGTTAGTTCTACTGAACCGGGTTTGCCCAGCGGAATGGGAAGCTAGGGTGCAGTTGCTTAGGAGCCTTTCGGTGAATTCTACAGTGAAGACCGTGATTTTCTGGCTGGTGATCTTGTTTTCTGCCTTCCTGCTTTGGCAGGTGGTGAAGGCGGGTAATGCCGGGCCCAAAGAGAAGGAACCAGACTTCTCGCTATTCATGGCGGATGTGGATCAGGGGAACGTCAAGGAAGTCACCATTACCGGCATGGAGGTACACGGCAAGTACCGCAACGATAATTCGACGTTCCATACCACCGTCCCCGCCAACTATCCGGACATGATCAAGACGCTGCGGGACAAGAGCGTTAACATCACCATTCGCGACAACAGCAACGGGAGTTGGACTATCCAGTTGCTCGGAACTTGGGCTCCGCTGATCTTGCTGGGAGCGCTGTGGTTCTTCATGATCCGGCAAATGCAGACGGGCGGCAATAAGGCTTTGTCGTTTGGCAAGAGCCGGGCCCGCCTGCTCTCGATGCAACAGAAAAAAGTCACCTTCAAGGACGTGGCTGGGGTAGAAGAGGCCAAAGAAGAGCTCAAGGAGATTATCGAGTTTCTGCGCGAGGCGCAGAAGTTCCAGAAGCTCGGCGGAAGGATTCCGAAGGGCGTCCTGCTGGTCGGACCTCCGGGCACCGGCAAGACCTTGCTGGCTCGGGCGGTGGCTGGCGAAGCCAACGTTCCATTCTTCTCGATTTCCGGTTCTGACTTCGTCGAAATGTTCGTGGGTGTGGGCGCGAGCCGGGTGCGCGACCTGTTTGAGCAGGGTAAGAAGAACGCCCCCTGCATCATCTTTATCGACGAGATTGACGCCGTCGGACGGCACCGGGGCGCGGGTCTCGGCGGCGGGCACGATGAGCGCGAGCAGACTTTGAACCAACTTCTGGTCGAGATGGACGGGTTTGAGTCGAACGAAGGGGTCATTCTGATGGCCGCGACCAACCGGCCCGACGTCCTCGATCCGGCCCTGCTGCGTCCCGGGCGCTTCGACCGGCGGGTGGTCGTGAACCGGCCCGATGTGCGCGGACGCGAGGAAATCTTGCGGGTCCATACCCGCAAGATCCCATTGTCCGACGACGTGGATCTGTCAGTGCTGGCGCGCGGAACACCCGGCTTCTCGGGGGCGGATTTGGCCAACATGGTCAATGAAGCAGCTTTGAGCGCGGCGCGGCAGAATCGCAAGGCCGTGCTCATGTACGACTTCGAGCTGGCGAAGGACAAAGTCCTGATGGGGGTCGAGCGCAAGTCCCTGATTCTCTCCGAAGAAGAGAAGAAGGTGACGGCGTATCACGAGGCTGGGCATGCGCTCGTGGCGGCCAAGCTGCCGAATTCCGATCCGCTGCACAAGGTGACGATCATCCCGCGCGG
>PKYX01000291.1 GCA_003132825.1 Acidobacteriaceae bacterium | reverse complement strand
CCCGATCCACCTCGGCAAAGCGCATGGGCAGTTCCACGTTCTCCATCAGAGTCATGCTGGGAATCAGATTGAAGGACTGAAACACCATTCCGACCGTGTGCAGCCGGTGCTTGGCCAGCTCGGCGCGCGATAGCCCGGCCAAATCTCTCCCCTGGACAACCACCGCTCCCGAGGTCGGACGGTCGAGGCCGGCGATCAGGTTCAACAACGAGGACTTGCCCGAGCCCGAAGCCCCGAGCAGCGCGACAAAGTCCCCCGCACCGACCTGGAAGGACACGCCGTCCACGGCACGGATCAGCGTTTCCCCCATGCGGTAGTGCCGGCAAAGATTCTGACTCAGAATCGCAATAGAATCGCCGGTTTGGCTGGATGGATTGGGCGGGGCCGTCATCGGCGATGAGCGAATATCTCCCTCTGTCAGACTTAGAATATCAGCCCGCCTGCGATCATGCTTGCCGTTTCGCGGGATCCCCGGTCGAGAGAATAGCCCTCGGACGGCCAGGCCCGGCGGTTCGGCCGCCCACCGAATTCCGTAAAGGAGGGGGGTACCAGGAGCGCGTTTTACCGCTTTGGGAAATCCAGGCGCAGACCGATGCGGGCCAAAAAAGGCGGCCCGAGCGTGGGAAGAAGAGTGGGAGGAGAGGTTGCCACCGGCGTGAGCGAGGTCTCGTAGCGCCGGTCGAGCAGGTTTTCGATGGCTCCGAAAACCTCGACCCCGTGCCCCAGGGTGCGGGAAGCCAGCAGATCGAGGGTGAAGTAATGAGGAAGCAAAAGCGTATTCGGCGCATCATCAAACTGAGAGCCGCCATATCTCCCCTGCACGCTGAACATCAAACGCGCCGGGTTCGAATAGCGTGCCTGCACCGTGAACTGCTGCCGAGGCACTTCGGGAATGCGCAGTCCAACCAAGGTTTGGTAGGCGGGAGCATCGACCACAGTCGCGTCCACAAACTGGTACCCCCCCGAAAACTCGATCGTATCGCTCGCCCGGAAGGCAGCATCAAAATCCACCCCGCGCGATCGGGTGCGACCAAGGTTTTGCCGCTGCTGCGTAATCAGACTGGGGGTCATGCTGATGGGCACGTTTGCAATGGGGTCGACAATGTCATCCCAGAACACATTCCCGGTCAGATTCAGTTTGCGGCGAAGAGCGGAGGCGTGGGCACCAACCTCTGCACCGGTGAGGCGTTCCGCGTTCAAAGCGGCATTCGCATTGGTCACCGTATTCCCCAAACGGAACCCCCGGTACAGCTCATTCAGGGTGGGGCTGCGAAAGGCGCGGTAAATCGAGCCAGTCAACGCCAAGTTGTCGGTAAGCGTACGCAGCACCGAAAGCCGCGGGCTAAAGGCATTCTCCCCGCGATTCGAGAAAGGAGTAAAGGTGGGCGGACCGGCGGGCGTTATCGGATCGCGGAGCGCTAGCGCGTCGAAGTTGCGCCAATCGTCGAAGCGCGCCGCCAGGGTGACAATCCATTTCGGGGTAATCTGCAGAATGTCTTCCCCGAACACTCCAATCGTTCGCTGGCGCCCGCCGGCGATGGTATTGGCGGTCTGCGCACCAGAGGAGGAAGAAAACAGACTCTCGTCACTCCATCCCATCACTTCGACCGCGTCCACGCCCGCCACCAGACTCTGCCTGCGCCCCAGCGGACGCGACCAGAGAGCTGTGCCCCCCAGCTGCTGCGCCGGCACATGTTGCAAGTCGGTCAGCGCCTCGCTCATGCGGCTTGTGGCGACGGAAGAGAAAGACTGGTTATAGCCCTGCGTGTCGCCATAAATCCGCAGTGAGAGCGTTCCCCCAGGTCCCAGTTGCGTATCCGCACCGGCGGCGCCCTCCCCCATGCGGGTGTCGTTGGTCTGGACGACCGTTCCATTGTTACGGGCCTCGGTGAAGTAAGAACCCCGGGCGAACACGCGGTTGTATTCGCCAAAATGACGACCCAGAGAGAAGTCGACGGTGGCGTGCTCGGCATTGGCCGGCGTGTCCACACTCCCACGCTGGGCTGCGGGAACCTCGATGTATCCGGCGGTGCGAAATAGATCGGCAGCCACGGCAAAATCCCAAGGCCCGGCGCGTTCGCCCGCCCAAAGGGAAAGATCCGGCGTCTGTTCGCTGCCGTAGGAGGTCTCGAGAGAAAAAGCTGGTCTTTCTTCGGTGCGCGAGAGGAATTGGATCACCCCACCCAGGGCATTGCTACCGTAAAGGCTCGAGATCCCTCCCCGCATGACTTCGACCCCGGCCAGCTCCTCGGGGGGAACGCGGTCCCAGTACACCCAGCCGCCGAAAGGATCGTTGAGCGGAATACCATCTTCTAGCACCAGAGCGCGGCTGGCGCCGCTCGCGCCCAAGCCGTTCAAGGAGACTCCTTGCGACGTGGGATTGGCGGTCCGACTGTCGGAGCGCCGAAAGAGCGTGAAGCCCGGTATCTGGCGCAGCTTGTCGTCTACCAGCAACGCAGGCGTGGCATTCAGGTCCTGAGGAGACAAAGCGACCGCGCTGCCGGCAACGTCGCTCAGTCGGGTTTCGATGCGAGCCGCGGTGACGACCACCTGCTCACTGGTCGCAGCCGGCGCGAGCACGATTTCCAGACGGGTTGCTCCCCCGGCCTCGGCATTCCAGCTCTTCTCGACTCCGCCAAAACCCTTGGCCCGCACCGAGATCGTACCGCGGCTCTCTGGCAGCGAGTCAAACACGAAACTCCCGCTGGAATCGGTAATTCGGGTTAGCGCAGTGGATCCGGCTCGAAGCCCGACCTGGGCGCCCGCCACGGCGGCGCCGCTCGAGTCGCGCACCAAGCCTTCGACTCGGAACGACTGGGAAGCCGCTTCACCGACCAACAGCAAGGCTCCGAGGCAAACCTCGAGCAGCACGATCAGTCGAGCCGAGGGCAGAGAGTTTCGCCACTTCCTCATTCACTCACCCCTACCTTCTCGATCTCTTCGCTGGCGATATGAAACCCGGTATTGGCGGCCGGAACCCCGGCATAGATTGCAGTCTGCAGCAGCGCTTCCTTTAACTCACACAATTCCAGTTCGTGGGCAATGCCGGCACGAACATGCAAGCGAAATTCCTCCCATCGCCCAAGAGCAGCCATCATGGCCAGCACCAGCAGACGGCGAGTGCGCGGATCGAGGCCCGGCCGGGTCCAGATGGTTCCCCAAGCATAGCGCGTGATCAGAGCTTGAAATTCGCGCGTGAAATCCGTGGTGGCCGCGATGCTGCGTTCCACATGCGCATTGCCCAGCATGGCTCGCCGCATTTCGAACCCCGCCTCCAGCGGATCGGCGGAATCGTTCGCCCCCGGCTCGAGGAAATCCAGCAACCCGGCGGTGAATGATCGCGGATATTCAAGGTTGGAGAGATGGGCCGCCGGCAACCGAAGAACCCGCGCGCCCGGGATTTCCCGCGCCAAGATCTCCCCGTGTCCGGCCCAGGGTGTCGAGACGTCGCGGTCTCCGGCAATCACCAAAGTCGGCACCCGAATCTCGCGCAACCATTTTCCGGAGTCGAAGTCTCGCAGCACTCGACAGCAGCCGACATAGCCGAGGGGGTCCGTGCCCAAAAACACCGACCTCTGCGCATTCACCTGGAACTGGTTGCGAGCCCGGGCTTCGGCGGAAAAAAATCGCTGCATGACCATTTCGACGATCGCCGCCATCCCGCCATCGAGCACCGCCCGGATACGGCTCTCCCAGTGCGCGCGCGGACCGAACTGCGGAGAGGTGTTGGCCAGAACCAGACCCGTCAGGCGTTCCGGCGCATGGACAGCCAGCCACTGGCCTGTGGCGCCGCCGAGCGAAAGCCCGCAGAATGCAAATTGCAAGATGCCCAGGGCATCGGCCAGAGCAAGCACATCACGCCCCAGTCGGTCGATCGCGTATTCCCCCTTCGGGGTGTCGGAGGCACCGTGGCCACGGGTGTCGTAGCGCAGAACCTGAAAATGCGGCAGCAGATCCTGCGCCTGCGGAGCCCACATGCCGTGGTCGGCGCCGATCGAGTGCGACAAGATCAGCACCGGAGCGCCGGTCTTACCCTCCAGGCGATAAAACAAACGCGCATTGTCAATAGTGACGAACGGCATGTTTCTCAGTCCTTTTCATTCTCAGAATTCTGCCGCTCCGGCGAAGAAAGAAGTCGCTCCCGAAATTCATCGGCCGCGCCCAGATACTGTTCCGGCACCTCAAGGCTGCGAAGTACTGCGGCATCGAGGTGACGAGTGACTTCCGGCATCTCGGAGAGCACTTCGGCGAGGCGACGTCCCTCCTCGACGCTTTTTCGGGTCGCCTTTTCAAGAACTTGGTGGGCGGTGTCGCGACCGACTTTCCCTCCCAGAACCATCATGGCCCGCTCGGCGAAGATCACGCCGTGGGTCGCCGCGATATTGGATCGCATCCGCGCCGGGTCCACCACCAGTCCTTCCGCAACTTCCGCCATGGAAGCGGCCGCCAAACCGGTCGCTTGGATCACGGCGGTGACCGTCGGCCATTCCGCCTGCCACCCGCCCACACCGCGCTCGTGCTCTTGCACCATGGCAGAAAGAAAAGTCGCAACCAGCCCCGGAACGCGCTGCGCCGCCGCCAGCGTGACCGCGCAGGCGATCGGGTTCCGTTTGTGCGCCATGGTGGAAGAACCACCACGGCCTTCGCCGCCGGGTTCCGCCGCTTCGCCGACTTCGCCTTGCATCAGCAAACTAACGTCGCGTGCCATCTTTCCCAGAGACCCGGTGAGGACCCCGCAAGCACACACCAATGCCGCCAAGCGATCCCGCTGGGTGTGCCAGGGGGCGTCCGGAAATGCCAACCCGAGTTCCGCTGCCAGCTCGCGACCCACCGCAGTTCCCTGCTCGCCGAGCGATGCCAGAGTTCCGCTGGCACCCCCGAATTGCACCACCAGCGCTGCGGCGAAACTTGCGTTGAGAGTCCGGTGGCCGCGTTGAATTGCTCCCAGCCAGCCTGCAGCCTTGAGCCCGAAAGTCACAGGTGGTGCGGGCTGCAGCAGGGTTCGACCGAGCATCACGGTCTTCCCATGTTGCACGGCAAGTCGACGCAATGCCCCTTCCAACCGCTTCAGGTCGGATGCAAGGATTGGCTGCGCTCTTTTCAGCAGCAGCACCAGGGCCGTGTCCGCCACGTCCTGGCTGGTGGCGCCCCAATGTACGAAGCGGCTGGCGTCGGCATCGGCGGCGTGCTCGAGCCGCTGCAGGCCGGCCCGGTGATCGTCGAGGACAATTGCTTTATCGGCGCGCGTTCGGAAGTCGCCGAGGGCGTGATCGTGCGCGAAGGCGCCGTGCTTTCCATGGGCGTCTTCATCGGCGCCTCGACCAAGATCGTCGA